>JAYUXQ010000136.1:0-13357 GCA_043752905.1 Nannocystis sp.
CCAGCCGCCCGCGGCGTTGCGGGCGGCGGTCGACGCCGGCCTGCGCGACCTCGGGGAGAACTACGCGCAGGAGCTGGCCAGCAAGCTCGGCGCGCCCGAGCTGGCCGGCTGCACCCCCCGCTGGCACTTCATCGGCGCGCTGCAATCCAACAAGGCCAGGCTCGTGGTCGGCGAGGCGACGATCCATACCGTCGATCGGCCCTCGCTGGTGACCGCGATCGCCAACCGGGCGCGCGCGCTCGGGATCCCCTGCGAGGTGCTCGTCGAGGTCAACCTCGGCGGCGAGGCGCAAAAGGCCGGCGTCGACCCGGAGTCACTCGACGCGCTCCTCGACGCGATCGCGGCGGAGAACGGCGCGCTGCGCTGTGTCGGCCTGATGCTGATCCCGCCGAGCGACACCCCGCAACGGTCGCGCCCGTACTTCGCGGCCCTGCGCGAGCTGGCGGCCCGCACCCGGCCGCGCCAACACGTCGAGCTGCGCGCGCTGTCGATGGGCATGAGCGGCGACTTCCCCGAGGCGATCGCGGAGGGCGCGACGATGGTCCGCGTCGGCACGGCGATCTTCGGCGCCCGCTCCTGAAAAACCTCGCCAGCCGCGCAGCCGCGCAGACGCAGCCCTCCGCGAGCCCCCGGTGAGCCGCAGCACGGGCCGCATCCGCGCCGGCCATTGTGGCCGCGCCGCCCCGGTGCTATCCGATCGGTCGTGCGCCGGGCCTCTCCGCTCACCGACCCGAACGCGCCCGGCCAGCCGTGCACGCTGCACTTCGATGGCGAGGCGATCGCGGCGGACACCCGCGACACCATCGCCTCGGCCCTGATCGCAGCCGGCGAGCTGATGACCAGCCGCAGCGCCAAGTACCGGCGCCCGCGCGGCGCCTACTGCCTGCTCGGCGACTGCGGCACTTGCCTGGTCCGCGTCGATGGCCAGCCCAACGTGCGCGCCTGCCTGACCCCCGTGCGTGACGGCATGCAGGTCGCCTCGCAGAACAGCTACGGCGACCTCGACCCGACCGCCCTCATCGACGCGGTGTTCCCCGGCGGCATCGATCACCACCACCTCGTCGTCTACCCGCGCATCGCCAACACCGTGATGCAGGGCGTCGCCCGCAACCTCACTGGCTTTGGCACCCTGCCCGACCACGCGCCCGTCACCGACGCCTGGCGCGAGGACCATGCCCCGGACGTTTTGGTGGTCGGGGCGGGTCGCTCGGGCCGTATCGCGGCGGCCGCGTTGATCGCCGCGGGTCTCGATGTGCTGGTGCTCGACCGCCGCGACGCCCCCGCCCTCGCGGCCTGGGATGCCCGGCCGGTGCCCGCGAACATGCGCGCGGGCGTCGGCGTGTTCGCGGCGTACCCCCACGAGGGCCTGTGGGCCGCCGCCGCCGCCAGCGGCGAGGACGGGGCCGCCCCGACCCTGCACATCATCCGCCCACGCCACGTGATCCTCGCGCTCGGCACCCATCAACCGACGCTGCCGGTCCCTGGCAACGACGTCCCCGGCGTGCTCTCGGCGCGCGGCCTCGTGCACCTGCTCGCAAGGACAGGTCGACGTCCGCACGGACCCATTGTGGTCATCGGCAGCGGTGCAACTGCACAGACCTACGCGCAGCAGCTCGGCGCCACCCTGATCGCCCCGGAGACCGTGAAGAAGATCGTCGGCCGGCGTCGCGTCAAGGCGGTCGACACGACCACCGGACGGATCACCGCCCGCCTGGTCGCGCTGGCACCCGCGCCCGCGCCCGCCTCCGAGCTCGCCGCGCAGGCCGGCGCCGCCCTGCAGTGGAACGGCGACGGCTTCGCCCCCGTGTGCGACCCCGACGGCCGCGTCCAGCTGCGCGCCGAGGACCACCCGCTCGCGGGTCCGGCCAGCTTCGACGTCGGCACGACCATGCGCGGCCCGCCTGCCCCGCCGACGCCCCCGTGGAGCCTGTGGGCCTGTGGCTCCCTTCACGGCGGCCCGCTTCACGGTCCCGGGGATGGATCCGCCGTCGCGGCCGCGCTGCTGCGCCACATCGATCGACCTGTCCCGGAGGCCAGCCATGTCGGATCGTAGCTTCGTGTGCCGCTGCGAGGACGTCACCCTCGCCGAGCTCGACCACACGATCGCCCGCGGCCTCGCCACCGTCGAGGAGATCAAGCGCTACACGGGCCTCGGCACCGGCCCCTGCCAGGGCAAGGAGTGCGTGCCGCTGCTGTGCCGGATCCTCGTCGGTCGCGGCCTGCTCACCGCGACCACCGCCCAACCGTTCACCGCCCGCCCGCCGGTCGAGCCGGTCACCTTCGCGACCCTCGCGGCCAGCGAAGAGGCCGCGCAGGAGCCGGCCCCATGAGCGATGCCCGGAGCATGGGCAGCGCGAGCGAGCGCTTGCCGGCATCGGTCGACGTCGCGATCGTCGGCGCCGGCATCATGGGCCTCGCGCTCGCGTATCACCTGGCTCGCCGCGCGCGCGGCCTGAAGATCGCCGTCATCGAGCGCAGCTACCTCGTCAGCGGCGCCTCGGGTCGCAACGGCGGGGGGTTGAGGATGCAGTGGGGCGACGCCGGCAACGTGCGCCTGATGATGGAGAGCATCGACGAGTGCCGCGGGCTCGCGCAGGACCTCGGCATCAACCTCTGGTTCCGCCAGGGTGGTTACCTGATCCTCGCGCGCAACGAGGTCGGCGAGCAGCGGCTGATCCGCAACGTCGAGCTGCACGCCGAGGTCGGCGCCCCGACCCGCCTGCTCAGCCCAGGCGAGGCCCAGGCGATCGTGCCGCAGCTCGACGTCTCGGAGGTCCGCCTCGCCACCTTCAACCCCGAGGACGGCGTCGTGTTCCCGTGGCCCTTCGTGTGGGGCTACGCCTCGCAGGCGGTCAAGCACGGGGTCTTGCTGCGCACCCACACCGCCGTCACGCGCGTCGAACCGCTCGGCGATCGCTATACCCTCCAGCTCTCCACCGGCGAGCAGCTGAGCGCCGGGCGGGTCGTCAACGCGACCGGCGCGTGGAGCCACGGCATCAACCATGGCCTCGGCATCGAGCTGCCCAATCGGCCTCACCGCCACGAGATCCTGTCGTCGGAGCCGCTCAAGCCCTTCCTCGACCCGCTGGTGGTCGACCTCGACAGCGGCCTCTACTTCTCGCAGAGCACCCGCGGCGAGCTGGTCACCGGCATCACCTTGCCGGACGCCGCCGACGGCAGCGACACCGCCCTGACCCTGCACTCGAGCCTGCGCTTTTTGGGTCACATCAGTCGCACGCTGACGCGGCTGATGCCGGTGGTCGCCAGCATGAAGGTGCTGCGTCAGTGGGTCGGCCCCTACGACGTCTCGCCGGATGGCGACGCGATCGTCGGTCCGAGCCCGGGCCACCCGAACGTCATCCAGGTGTGCGGCTTTACCGGCCACGGCTTCATGATGGCGCCCGCGGTCGGCCGCCTGCTCGCGCACTGGCTCGCCGACGGCACCGCCCACCCGATGCTCACGCGCTGGGATCCCTCGCGCTTCGCCAGCGGTCGCCCGCTGCGGCGCGAGGACATGATCATCGGCTGACCCGGAACCCCGGTGATCACCCGGTGCTCGGTGACCCGGTGGCCCGGCGCCGACGACCCGCTCGCCGGGTCCCGAGCGATCCCCGTCCAAGTGCCTCGTGGGCTCGCCGAGACGCCCCTGAAACCCCAACATGCACGGGTGAATCGGAGGTCCTCAGGCGCGTTGTCGCCTGCGTCGCGCGACGATCCAGGGCGCTGGCGCTGGCCGAAACGGCGGGTGTCCGGCGACGCGCCCGGCAAAAACGCCGGACGGCGCGACTTCTGGCGAGTGCCCGACTTCGCGCCACCCCGGCGCCCGTGACCGCGGGCTGGATCGGCGACGATGTCGGTCCCTAAAACGGGGTTGTCGCTGGCCTGCGCTTGCCAAGCAAATTTGTTCTGCCCTATCATGGGGCATCAATGCAGCCCGCGAAGGATAGCGCCCCATGGAAGTGACGTTCTGGGGCACTCGAGGCAGCATCCCCGTCTCCGGGCCGAAGTACGCCGAATTCGGCGGAAACACCCCCTGCCTTCAGATCACGCTGGAGAGCACGACCGACACGGTCATCTTCGACTCCGGCTCCGGCGTCCGCGAGCTCGGCGTGCGCCTGATCCAGACCAAGGCGACCCACTCGCGCGTCGTCCATCTGTTCCTGACGCACGCGCATTGGGACCACATCCAGGGCTTCCCGTTCTTCGCGCCCGCGTTCCTCCCCGACTTCCGGCTCAACATCTGCTGTACCAAGGACGCGAAGTCGATCCTCGAGCGGCAGATGCAAACCCCCTTCTTCCCCGTCAGCCTGGAGATGATGGCCGCCCCGCGGACCTTCAAGCACCTCCAGCCGAGCGAGGTCGTCAACATCGCCGACGCGACCGTCCGCCACATCCCCCTGCCGCACCCGCAGGAGTCGACGGCCTTTCGCGTCGACGAGCGCGGCAAGAGCATCGTCTTCGCCACCGACACCGAGCACGCGCCGGACCACGTCAACGAGCTGCTCGTCGAGTTCGCCCGCGACGCCGACGTGCTGGTCTACGACGCCCAGTACACCTCCGAGGAGTACTGCGCCGGCAAGCAGGGCTGGGGCCACAGCACCTTCGCCGAGGCCGTCAAGCTCGCCCGCGCCGCGAACATCAAGAAGCTCGTCCTCTACAGCCACGACCCCGGCCACGACGACGAAATGCTGCGCAAGATCGAGGCGCTGGCGCAGACCCAGTGGCCCGACACCGTCGCCGCGCGCGACGGCATGCGCATCAAGCTGTGACCGCGCGGCTCGGGTGTCCGCTCGCGCTCGTCGGGGCACCGCGGTGGCGCGGGTGGGCATCGAAGCCCACCGCTGCCTGACAGCGGGCCTCAGTAGTCGTCGACGAGGTCCGCGATCGGCGTCCCCGAAACACAGTGCTCCGCGAGCAAGCGCGCGCACTTCTCGGGATCCACGCCGGGGTAGAAGCCGCGTTCGCGATCGAAGGCGGTCGAGTCCGGGTCGGCGGTCGGGGCCTCGTTCGGGCCGAGGCGCCGCACGAACATGTTGGGTCCCTCGCTGCAGCGACCAAAGCACATGTAATCGATGACGTGAACGCGGCCCTTGAGCTCCGGGTCGGCGGCGACGCCGTCGGCGAGCAGGCGCTTGAGGACGTCGCTCTCGTGGGTGATGCCGCAGCTCGGCCCGTCACAGACGAGGATCTGGAGGCGCAGGCTGATGCGCGGGGCCGGGGGCTCTTGGGCGGTCATTGCACGGATCCTGCGGGTCGGCAGCCTTATCGGATCGAGCCCGGGCAGGCAAGCCGTGCAGGTGTCCGCGCGGCGGACGCCCTCTCGGATGCCGGTTTTTTGGACATCGATCCACGGGCGGGTAGCGTCCGCCCATGACGGGTGAGTCCCCCCTGCGCGCCGCGGGTCGGCGAACCCCCGCGCCCGCCGCCAGCGCTCGCTGCTCGTGCGAGCTGCTGCTCTCGCTATGTGATGGGGCCGAGGTGCAGGCCTGCCTGGCCGGCTTCGCCGTCGGCGTCGCCGACCTGCGCCGGGGGATCGCCGAACTTCACGCGGAGACCGAGGCCGAGCCCGCCGACTGGCGGGTGCGGATCGGTCAGCGTAGCGCCGCGCGCAAGGGCGCGGGCGAGCTCGAGCTGCTGCTGGCGATCGTCCGCAGCGCCGACTGCCACGCCTATCAGCTGCTCGAGCGCGCGGGCGTGCGCTGCGGGGCCCTGCGCAAGCGGTTGATCGACCAGCTGCGCGAGGCCGAGAACCTCGCCGCGCACGCCATCGCTCCCCGCGCGCCGCATCGCGGCCGCCAGAGCCAGCTCTCGAACCCGGCGCCCCGCGAGGCCCGTGTGCTGCCGATCCGCGGGGACGCCAGTGACGCCCGCGCTCCGCTCGAGCCGACCCGCCAGCACCGCGGCGCACCTGTCCCCGAGGACAGCTCGTCGCGCCACCGCCTGATCGCCGACGACGGCCCGACCCGCCAGCACCGCAGCTCACCTGTCCCCGAGGACAGCTCGTCGCGCCAGCGTCTCACCGCCGACGACGGCCTCCGCCGGCCGCGCCCGGCCGCCGAGGACAGCTCGACCCGGCTGTCTGCCCCTGTCCTCGAGGACAGCCGCCGCGAGCGCCTGGCCGCGCGCCCCCGTCTGCTCGCGCCGAGAGCCGACGCCCCCGCCGAGCCCGAGCGGCCGCGCCCGCGCGTGCTCGTGTATCACCCGCAACACGACGATCCCGCGGACCTCGATGCACCCGCGACCCAGGCGCGCACCGAAGCGCAAGCTGCCCCCACCCCGCGCTCCGAGCTGCGCCCGGACCCGCGTCTCGAGCCGATCGACCCGCGCCAGCTCGCGCCGCTGCACGGCCGCGAGGCCACCCTCGCCCGCCTCGCCGACGCCGTCCTGCGCCGCTCGCCGCGGCCTCCTCTCCTTGTCGGTCCGCACGGCTGCGGGCGCACGCTGGTCGCCAGTCACCTCGCGCGGATCCTCGGCGTCCCGGTGTTCCTGCTCAGCGCCGCCAGCCACGCGGACGAGGACACCCTGCGCGCCGACCTCGCGATCGTCGCCCGCCACCGCGGCGTGGCGATCCTCGACGACCTCGATCAGGTCGGCAGCGACACGCCGCCGATCTTTCTCCCCGCGCTCGTCAAGATCTGGTCCTCGGGACAGCCGCCGATCCTCACGATCGTCTCACCGGAGGGCCGCGCGCGCCTCGAGACCTGGCTGCCCGGTCTGTCCTCCACCTTCGATGTGCTCGAGCTGCCCGTACTCGAGGGCGACGAGCTGCGCGCCGCCGTCGCCGCCGCCGCGCCCGCCGTGCTCGCCCAGCACGGCCTGTCCCTCGGGACAGGTTCACGGCTCGCCGAGCTGACCCGCGTCGCCGACCGCTTCCTCGGCGGCCTGGCGATGCCGGGCCGCGCGCTCGACCTCCTCGACCTCGCCTGCGCTCGCACGGCGCGCGAGGGTCGGACCCAGGTCCAGCGCGACACCTGGATCGACATCGTCTGCGAGCGCAGCGGGATCCCGCGCGAGCGCGTCGAGGGCCTCGGCAATCAGGAGATGCTCGACCTCGAGGGCGAGCTCGCCCGGCAAGTCGTCGGTCACGAGCACGCGATCAAGGCGCTCGCGCAGCTGATCCGCCGCAACCGCGCCGGCTTCAGCTCGCAGCGGCCCGTGGCCACCGTGCTGCTGCTCGGCCCCAGCGGCGTCGGCAAGACCGAGATCGCCAAGGCCCTGTGCGGCGCCCTGTTCGACCGCCCCGACGCGCTCGTACGCCTCGACATGAGCGAGTACGCCGAGAGCCACGCGGTCGCGCGGGTGATCGGCGCCCCGCCCGGCTACGTCGGCCACGAGCAGGGTGGCGCCCTCACCGACCCGCTGCTGCGCCACCCGCACTGCGTCGTGTTGCTGGATGAGATCGAGAAGGCCCACCGCGACGTCCACCAGCTATTGCTGCAGGTGCTCGACGAGGGTCGCCTCACCGACGGCCGCGGGCGCACCGTCGACTTCCGGCACGCCGTGCTGATCATGACCTCCAACCTCGGCGCCAGCTGCCTGCTCGCCGAGGACGAGCCGCACGCCGACAGCGACGCGCGCGCGCTCGAGGCGGCCCGCGCCGCCTTCCCGGTCGAGCTGTGGAACCGCATCGAGGCCCCTCTGGTCCTGCACCCGCTGCGCAACGCCGAGCTGGCGACGATCTGCGCGCGCCTGGTGCGTGCCTCGAGCGAGCGCCTGTTCCGCGAGCGAGGGATCCGCTTCAAGCTCAGCGACCGCGCCTGTCGTCACGTCGTCGGCCTGTGTGGGCGCGACGCGGCGCTCGGCGCGCGGCCCCTGCGTCACGTGCTGACCCGCGTGATCGAGGCCCGGGTCGCCGACGCGATCCTGCGCGGTCAGGTCCGTGCCGGCATGCAGGTCGAGGTCGACGTCGACGGCGACGCGCTGGTCCTCGCGACCACGCGCGCCTGACCTCACCCCCGCGGCCTATCCACGATCGGCCGACGCCGCGAGCATCGCCGTCAGGCGCGCCCCGAGCTGCGCATACAATTCGCCTGCGGCCCCGCCGAGCGCCTCGGCGTGGCGATCCGCGGCGCTCTGATCTCCGCGCGCGATCGGCCCGGTGACGCCGCGCGGGATCCCGAGCGCGAGCAGGTTCTCGAGCGCCGAGCGCATCAGCACCGCCAGCGCCGCGTCGACGCCCTCGACCGGGTGTCCCTGCTCGCGCAACGTGCTGCGGGCCCCGTCGTAAAGCACAGCGACATAGTTGGCCGCGAGCGCACACGCAGCGTGATAACGGGCCCGCTGCGCGGCGTCTTGCCCCTGCAAGTCGAGCCACGGCTGCTCGCCGATCAGGCGCAGGGCCAGCTCACGCGCCGGCTTGTCGCCCTCGATCCCGAAGCTACAGACATCGAGCAGCCCGCGCGGCAGCTCTTTTCGCAGGCTACAAATGGGATGCAGAGTTCCGACCGGAAACCCGGCCCGTGCCAGCGGCGCGAGCCCCTCGTGGGCCGGCTGCGAGCCCGCCGCGTGCAACACCGGCACCGGCCGCAGCCCGCAGCCCGCGACCGCCTGCGCCACCGCCACGATGTACCTGTCTTTACAAAGGATCCAGATCGCATTCGGCACCCGCGACACCGGCCCCGAGGCGACCGCGCTGGGCCGCGACGCCATCCCCGGCAGCTCGGCTGTGCCATCGACGAGCCCCCGCGCCGAGATCATCGTCGAGGTCCATCCGCGGTCCGCCAGCCAGGCCTCCGCGTGGCTGGCCACATGACCGCGTCCGATCAGCCAGACGTGCCCGCGTACGCCCTCGCGGATCCTCGCCAGCACCGCGGCGGGCACCGCCGTCTCCAGCCCCTCGCGCGCCGCGGGATTATCGGGCGACGCCATCCACCCGCGCACCGTCGTGCTGCTGACCTCCGGCAACGCGCAGCTGCTCGCCTCCGCGTAGCCCATGCGTGGCACCACGATCGGCGTGAACTCGGCCGCCAGCTTGTCGTAATTCTGCCAGCGCTCGATCTCCCCGTCGGCGACGATGTCCGACCCGACCACCAGGCGCACGCGATACGCCGGATGCGCCGCCGCGATCGCCACCAGCAGCTCGTAGCTGTAGCTCGGCGTATCGGCGCTGCGCCCCTCGGCGAGCCTCAGCTCGATGTCACTGACCTCGAGCTGCGACCCATGCACACCCATCGCCAGGCGAGTCCACGCCAGCCGCTCGAGAAACGGTGACATCCGCTTGGCGAACGGATGCGACCAGCACGGCGCGACCACCACGCGCGCAGCCAACCCACGGGTCAGCAGATAGGTCGGAATGAGCACATGCCCGATATGGGGCGGGTCGAAGCTGCCGCCGAGCACGGCGAGGACCGGACGTCGCATGAACGGCATCACTGTAGCCCCTGCCCCGCTTCCATCGCGCGTCACGGCCCGCCTCGCGTCCGTGAGACGTCTTGCGCCGTGTCTCCAGTTCGGGCGCTAACGCACCTTCATCCCAAGGTTCTTGACGAGGAACCCCCAGAGGTCGACCCACTCCTCGATCACCTTCGTCGTCGGCTTCCCGGCTCCGTGCCCCGCCTTCACATCGACGCGGATCAGCACTGGCCTGTCGCCGCTGTGGGCCGCCTGCATCGCGGCCGCGAACTTGAACGAGTGCCCGGGTACCACGCGGTCGTCGTGGTCCGCCGTGTAGACCAGCGTCGCCGGGTACTTCGTCCCGGCCTTCACGTTGTGCAGCGGCGAGTAGGCGCGCAGCGCCTTGAACTCCCCGGCGTCCTCGGAAGACCCGTAGTCGGGCACCCACGCCCAGCCGATCGTGAACTTGTGAAAACGCAGCATGTCCATCACGCCGACGCCCGGGAGCGCCGCCGCGAACAGCTCGGGTCGCTGCGTGATCGCGGCGCCGACGAGCAGGCCGCCGTTGCTGCGGCCACCGACCGCCAGCTTGCCCGGGTTCGTGTACTTGTTGGCGATCAGCCACTCCGCCGCGGCGATGAAGTCATCGAAGACATTTTGCTTCTTGAGCTTCGTGCCGGCCTCGTGCCAGGCCTCGCCGTACTCGCCGCCGCCGCGCAGGTTGGCGACCGCGAGCACCCCACCCATCTCCATCCACGTCAGGTCGGCGACCGAGAACGACGGCGTGATCGCCACGTTGAAGCCGCCGTACCCGTACAGGTACGTCGGGTTGGTGCCGTCGAGCGCGACGCCCTTGCGGTGCGACAGGAACATCGGCACCTGCGTGCCGTCCTTACTCTTGTAAAAGACCTGCGTCGTCTCGAACTGCGTCGGGTCGAAGTCGACCTTGGGCTGGCGGAACACCTCGCTCTTGCCGGTCGCGATCTCGTGGCGATAGATCGTGCTCGGCGTCGTGTAGCTCGTGTACGCGTAGAACAGGTCCTTGTCCTTCTTCTTGCCGCCAAAGCCGACCGCCGTGCCGATCCCCGGCAGCGCCAGCTCGCGCTCGAGCTTGCCGGCCTTGCTGTAGACCTTGACCTGGCTGTGCGCGTCCTTGAGGTAGTTGAGGAAGAAGCGGCCGCCGACCATGCTGCCGCTGCGCAGCGTCTCCGGCGCCTCGGGCACGATCGTCGTCCAGCTCGCCGGGTCGGCCGCGTCCTTCTTGCGGGTGTCGACCGCGATCAGCTTGCCGCGCGGCGAGCCGGTGTTGGCCATCATCCAGAACACCGGGCCCTCGTTGTCGATGAAGTTGTACTGCCCGTCGAACTTCGGCAGCAGCTCGACCACCTCGTGCTTGCCGACCCCGCCCTTGAGGTCGCTGTAAAACACCGCGTTCTTGTCCGCGGAGCCCTCCCACACCGAGATCACCACGTAGCGACCGTCGTCGGTCACGTCGGCGTTGAACCCCCACTTGGGCTGATCCTTGCGCTCGTAGATCAGGAGGTCCTCGGACTGCTGCGTGCCGAGCCGGTGGTAGTACAATTTTTGCAGCTCGTTCTTGGCCTGCAACGCCTGGCCGGCGCTCGGCTCGTCGTAGCGGCTGTAAAAGAAGCCCTTGCGGTCCTTGGTCCACGCCGCGCCGCTAAACTTCACCCACTTCACGACATCGGGCAGGTCCTTGCCGGTCGCGACCTCGCGGACGTGCCACTCTTGCCAGTCGGACCCCGCCGACGCCAGGCCGTACGCGAACAGCTTGCCGTCATCGGTGTAGGCCCCGCCGCCGAGCGCCACCGTACCGTCGGCCGACAGCGTGTTCGGGTCGAGCAGCACCCGCGGGTCGCCCTTGAGCGAGTCGGCCGTATAGATCACGCTCTGGTTCTGTAGCCCGTCGTTCTTGCTGAAGAACACGCGGCCACCCTCGCGGGTCGGCAGCCCGTAGCGCTCGAAGTTCCACAGCTTCGTCAGGCGCGTCCGGATCTGCTCGCGCTCCTTGATGTCGCCGAGGTACCCGAAGGTCAGCCTGTTCTGCGCCTCGATCCACGCGCGCGTCTCCGGGCTGTCCGGCTCCTCGAGCCAGCGGTACGGGTCGGCCACCTTCGTGCCGTGATAGTCGTCGCTGACCTCACCGAGCTTGCTCGGCGGGTATGCGAACGCGGCGCTGCGCGGCGCCTCGCCGCCGCCACCACCGGCCGTCGCCGTCGCGTCCGTACCACCGCCGCCCGCGGGCGGCTTCGCGGCCTCGGGGCGACAGGCGAGGAGCAGGCAGAGCGCGGTCAGGGTCAGGGTCGGTCGTTGCATGGGCTTGCTCGCCGGTTGTAGCGGCTCGTGCCTCCGACCCTCAAGGGGCACCCGCGGCTTCGCCACTCCCTGCGCCCCCCGGGCGCCGCCTCACATCAGGCTCTCGAGGTCCAGCGGCCGCGCCTCGCCGGCACACCCCAGCTCGAACCCCTGCACCAATTCCCGTGCTCGCACCGCCCGCACTTGCGGCCCCACCAGCCCCAGCGAGCGCGCCAGCACCGAGATCACGACCTCCGCGGCCACCCCGCCCTCACGCAGCGCGCTGAGGTCCGGCGCCCCGTCGCGCTTGCTGAGCTTGGCGCCGCCGGGCCCGAGGATCAGCGGCACGTGGCCATAGGTCGGCGTCGGCAGACCGAGCGTGCGTTGCAGCAAGATCTGCCGCGGCGTCGAGTCGAGCAGGTCAGCCCCGCGAACCACCGCGTCGATCTGCATCGCCGCATCGTCGACGACCACCGCCAGCTGATACGCCCAGGCGCCATCCGCCCGCCGCAACACGAAGTCACCGACCTCCTGCGCCACGCATTGCGCGTACATCCCGCGCACGCGATCGACGAACCCCACCTCTCCCGCCGGCACCCGCCAGCGGATCGCCCCCACCCCACGTTGCGCCCCCGCGCGACACGTCCCGGGATACACCACCTCGCCGGTCGCCCCCATCGTCGGCAGCGCCCGCAGCTGCGCGCGCGTGCACGTACAGCGATACGTCGCGAGCTTCGCCAGCGCGCCGGCGTAGTGCTCGTCGCGCTCGCTCTGCCGGTACGGCCCGAACGGCCCGCCGACATCGGGCCCCTCGTCCCAGTCGAGCCCGAGCCACTCGAGGTCCCGCAGCACGCGATCCTCGAGGTCTTGCCGCGCGCGCGTGAAGTCGTTGTCCTCGATGCGCAGCACCATCACGCCCCCGCGGCTGCGCACGTCGAGCCACGCCAGCAACGCCGTACGCGCGTTCCCGAGGTGCAGCCGCCCGGTCGGGCTCGGCGCGTGCCTGCCCCTGGGCCTGGCCTTCGGGGCATGTCCTTCGGGCCAGCTCACGACGCGCTTCGCGGCAGATAGGCGGCGGGGATCGGCGAGTCCTCGCGCTCATCGGTCCACAGGATCGTCAGGATCCACCAGCGCCGGCCGTCGTGACGCAGCTGGATGCTGTTGATCCCGCGGTACAGCAGCTCCCCGTCGCCGTCGCCGGTGCGGCTCTCGTAGGTCGTGAACACGTGGGCGATGCCCGAGAACACCTCCGTGCGGCGATACAGCTCGCGCTCGACGAAGCTGCACAGCCCCGTCTGCGCGATCCGCCGGTTCACGCGCTCAACGAACTCCGCCACGCCCATGTCCTCGAAGCCGCCCTCGTGCACCTTGCCAAGCCGCGCATGCGGCCCACACAGGCCCGCCAGGCGCGGCCCGTCGGGTCCCCGGCACTCGGTGAAGCTGACCGCCTCGTACACCGCGCGCACGACCGCGTCGATCGACCCCACGTCGTCCGGCCGCACGATCGCGGTGAGAGAGTCGGCGGCGCTCGGCGTCTCGTCGGACACACCGCCACGATAGCAAAAGCGCCCCCGCACGCGCAGACCCACCACCGGGTGCGCAGCCCCCTTCACATGACGTGAAGCACCCCTCGCACTCGCCCGAGCACACCGCGATCCGGCCGCGATCCCGGCCGCGAGCACCCGTGGATTTGTGCTGCGCCTCACCT
>JAYUXQ010000137.1:0-5515 GCA_043752905.1 Nannocystis sp.
ACGACGGTGAAGATGGACCGCAGCGCGACGGTGCAGTCCGGGAATAGCTCGCTGACCGTGCAGACCGGGTCCCACTCGGTGACGGTGAAGCAGGGGATCTCGACGAAGTCGACCGACGCGAACATCGACCTCACGGCGCACACGGCGATGAGCCTCAAGGCGGAGACCGCGAGCCTGTCGGCGACCGCGAAGACCGACGTGTCGCTGACGGCGGAGACGACGACGCTGACGGCGAAGGCACATACGGACATGTCACTTTCGGCCACCACGGGGACGCTCTCGGCGACGGCCCTGAAGGCGGTGTCGGTCACCTCGACCACGGCGACGCTGGCGCTGTTCGGCCTCGGGGAGACGTCGTTGACGTCAGCGGCGAACGTGCTGGTGGGCGCGCCATCGGTGTTCGTCGGCGGCGGGACAGCGGTCGATGTTGGCGCCAAGAAGGTGGTGATCTCCGCTGGCGAGGAGATCACGCTGCAAGTCGGGGGTAGCGCAATCTCGATCAAGGCCGACGGGATCACGGTGTCGGGCCCGAAGATCACGAGCACAGCGGTCGGCTTGCACGAGATCTCCGGCGCGCTGATCAAGATCAATTGAAGGCAGGCGGTCAATGCGTGTCTTGCGAGAACTACGCCAGGAACTGAGGGGCTTCCTCGTCGGCCAGGACCACGGCGTCTGTGTGTTGCGCGGACAGCGAGACCACCTGCCGTTCGTGTACCGGCTGCTGCAGGAGATCGCGGCCGATTCGACGGATGTGTTCCTCGACTTCCCGCACCGCTTCGACACGGCGGAGACGTATGTCGGCATGATCGCCGCGCAGATCGAGGCGAGCGGACGAGAGGCCCGCCAGCAGCCGGGCTGGTCGATGCCGCCTACGTGTCGAGATGCGGAGCGCACGGTCGCGGCGCGGCTCAAGGACACGCTCGTCTGTGCACGGGGCATGCTGCCGCGAGGCAGCGACAGGCCGCGGCTCGTGGTCGTGCTGTGCCCGCTGGAGGTGGCGGACGAGCAGGAGTACGTCGCGCTGACGCGCGCGTTGATCGAGCCCGGGGGCGACGTGGCGCCGTGGTTCGTGCGCATGCGGGTGTTCGTACATGCACCGTCGAGGGAAGATCGGCCGCTGCCTCGCTTCGCGCGGGCCCTCGCGGTCGACCTCTCACCCGCGGCGATGGCCGAGAGCGCGAACCTCGACGCGAGCGACCTGGCGTTGCCGCCGACGCAGCGGACGCAGGCACTGCTGCAAGCGGCGATGCTGGATGTCGGTCATCAGCGCTTCGTGCGGGCGAGGGAGCGGCTCGACGCCGTCCACGCGCAGGCGCAGTCGCAGGGAAATCCTGTGCTGGCCGCGCTCGCGCTGAGCGGGCTCGGTGATGTCGAGCGCCTCGAGCGACGCGGCGACGCGGCGATCGACTGGTATGAGCGCGCGCTGGTGCCGGCGAGCGAGGCCGGCGCGCCGATCGTGCTGCTGATGATCACGCGGCACCTCGCGGACCTGTACGTGGCCGCGGGTCGGATCGCCGAAGCGGCGGTGTTCTTCGACGGCGCGCAGCAGCTGGCCGGCCTGATCCCCGAGCCGGAGAGTCGCGCGAGCGCGCTGCTCGGACGCGGGCTGGCCGAACAGCGCGGCGGTGCGGCGCCGACGACGTGGGTCGCTAGCCTCGTCGAGGCCGCCGAGGTCGCGCGGGACCACGGCTGCGACGAGCTGCTCGCCGGGCTGCGCCCGCGGCTCGCAGCGGGCCGTAGCCCGGCGCTGCCGCCGGAGCTGCGCCGGTCGATCGACGAGCTGCTGGGAGGTGGGCCATGAGCGGCGAGGGGGCACCTCGATCTGCGGGCCGTGCCGCGAAGCCGACGAGCCCGGCGCGAACCCTGCAGGAGGGGATCGGCAAGGCGATGCAGATCGTCAGCATGCCGGGCGACGCGATCAACATGGGGATCGCAAACTTGACGAACGGGATCTCGAAGGCGCTGCCGTCGTTTCCGGCGGCGACGATGGGATCGCTGGTGGTCGCGCTGCCGCACAGCCACCCGCACCCGCCGAGCTTCGGGGTGCCGCTGCCGCCGCTCGGGGCGGTGATGGCGGGCTGTTGTGTTTCGGTGCTGATCGGTGGTCTGCCGGCGGCGCGCTGCGGAGACATCGGGCTGTCACCGACCTGCCTCGGGTTCACCCCGGGGTTCGAGATCTTTACGGGATCTTCCAAGGTGTTCATCGGCGGCGCGCGAGCGGCCCGGGCGATCGACGTCACGATGCACTGCTGGCCGCCGAAGGGGTGGAAGACCCGCGGCGTGATCGCGGCGCTGACGAAGGCGGCGCAGACGGCGATGAAGGTGATGGGCGCAGCGGGCGACGTGGCGACGGCTGCCGGCGTCATCGCCGATCTCGAGGACTCGAGCGCGGCGTCGGCGGCGGGCGACGCCGCGATGGCCTCCGCGCACGCGCTCTCGGCGAAGATGGGGGTGGCGCAGGCGGCCGCGGACGCGGTGGCGGCGGCGTTGGGCAACGTGATCGGCAAGGACCGCGGCGTGGGCCTGCCGTTCGGAGCGATCACCCTCGGCGACTTCACTGTGCTGATCGGCGGGTTCCCGATGCCGAGCGGGACGCAGATCGCAATGCGCAAGCTGACCAGCGCCGAGTTCGGGCCGAAGAAGCGGGGCGACAACGACGAGAATACGACGGGGTGTAAAGAGTGCGGAAAATAGGCGCGAGCGGCTGTCTGGGCGATGGAGTGCGCTGGGTCGGCGATCCGGTCGACGTGGTGACCGGCGCCCTGGTCGAGGCGTCGGCCGAATTCACGGTGGCGGGCCCGCTGCCGATCGTGTGGACGCGGCATTACAGCACCGCGCGCGCCGGCACGCCGGGACCGCTGGGATGGGGCACGCACCACGGGCACGAGCTGACGTTACGCGTGGCGGTCGATGGTTGGCTGGTCACCCGGCCCGACGGCGGGACGCTGCTGTTTCCCCATGACGCGCAGACGCGACCGCAGCGCGGGTGGCGGCTCCTGCAGGTCGGCGAGCTGCATCACCTGCACGCGCCGGATGGCGCGCTGCATGTGTTTCGGGTCCCGACGACGGGAGCCCCGGGTCGGCCCGAGCGGCTGGTTCGCAGCGCGCAGGAGCTGTTATTCACATACGACCGCGCGGGTCGACTCGGCGAGATCGGTGACCGGGGGCGCACCCGGGTGGTGACGGTGGAGCGGCGCGACGAGCAGATCTGCGCGCTGATGCTGGTCCAGCATCCACGGCGCGAGGGCGGGCGGCCGCTGGCGTTGATGCGCTACGAATATGATGCGGCCGGAGATCTGGTCGCGGCGGTCGATCGCCACGGGCATCGGCGGATATATACATATGACGCGGCGCATCGCATGGTCGCGCGGACCGACCGCGACAGCTATCGCTTTGAATACGAGTACGACGCGGAGGGGCGCTGCGTGGCCTCGCGCGGCCACGACGGCGTGCAGGCGGTGCGGCTGCGCTACATGCCGGAGGCGCAGGCGACGATCGTGCGGCACGCCGACGGTGGCGAGTGGCTGCACCGGTACGACGACTCACAGTCGATCACGGAGATCATCGACCCCTACGGCGGTACGCGGCGCTTCGAGTACGACGCCGAGGGCCGCCTGCTCGCCGAGAGCGATGGTGGCGGGAACCGGCGGACGGCGATCCACGACGCGGCCGGGGACGTGGTCGCGTGGGTCAACGCTGCGGGCGGGGTGCGGTCACCCGGCGACCCGACGGGACCACCGGCGCATCGCGTGCCGCGGACGGCCGCGGAGCTGGAATTCGGAGATCTGGCCGCGGCGGTGCTCGAGCGGGCGCCGGTGGCCTCCGCGGGGCTGGAGCCGCTGCTGACGGCTGGGGCGTCGATCTTCACCGAGCTGTTTGCGGAGCGCGACCCGCGGGTCGAAGGGGCGTGTCGGCGGGACGAATCCGGGCTGCTGGTCAGCGAGGAGCGCAGCGGCGCGCAGCCGCGGCGATGGTCGTACACGCCGAACGGATGGGTCCGCAGCTATGTCGATCACGAGGGTGGACGCCACGAGTTCGAGTACACCTCGTGGAACCACCGCGTGCTGGCGAGAGACCCGCTGGGGCGCGAGGTCCGCTATGAATATACGGCCAGCGAGCAGATCGCTGCGGTCGTCGATCCGGCGGGGAACCGCCATGAGTACCGCCACGACCTGCGCGACGCGTTGACCGAGGTGCGCCACAGCGGCGCGCTCGTCGAGAGTTATACCTACGACCGCGCCGGGGATCTGGTCACGAAGCGCGACGCGCTCGGTACAGTGCTCGCGGAATATACGTACGGGGCCGATCACCTGAAGTCGCGGCGCCGGCTCGCGGGTGGGGAGGAGCACCGCTATACGTATGCGCCCAGCGGCCGCTTCGCGCGGGTGGAATACGGCGAGCACCGGCTCGAGTTCGCGTACGCGGAGAACGGACGGCGCTGCCGGGACCTGCGAGATGGCCGCGGGGTGGAGCATCACTTCGAGGGCCTGCGGCTGGCCGAGACGCGGGTGTTCGGGCGCTTCGTGACGACGTATCGGTCCGTGGACGAGCATACGCTGGAGGTCGTCGACCCGCTGGGCAACCGGCATGCGATCGCGCTGGAACCGGACGGGGTCGTGGTCCGGCGGATGGCCTGCGGTGCGCAAGAGATGATCGAGTTCGACTCGCTCGGGCGCGTCCTGGGGAAGCACCTGTTTCCGGCGAGGGCCGGCGCGCCGGTGTGGCGCCGATGCTTCGAATACTCGCCCGAGGGCGACCTGGTCGGCGTCGAGGACAGCGAGCGCGGACGGACAGAGTACCGGCACGACGCGGGACATCAGCTCGCCGAGGTGGTCGCATCCGACGGGCACGGCAGCGGGCCGTATCGCTACGACGCCGCGGGTAATTTGGTCATGGCCCCGCACCTGTCGGGCGTGACGGTCGGGCCAGGGAACCGGCTGGTGCGAGCCAACGGCGGGGAGCTGGAGTACGACCATCGCAACAACGTGGCGGTGTGGCGGCGGGAGGGACGGCAGCTACGCTTCCACCGCGACGCGCTCGACCAGCTGCGCAGCATCGATGGCCTGGAGCAGCCGTGGTCGGCCGAGTACGACCCGCTCGGGCGCCGGACGCGTAAGACCTTCGGGCCGGCGTCGACGCAGTACTTCTGGGACACCGACCGGCTCGCCGCAGAGGTGCAGAATGACGGGCGGCTGCGGGTATATGTGTATGCCGACGACTTTTCGCTCACGCCCTGGCTGGTGATCGACTACGCTTCGGTCGATGCGGAGCCAGCCAGCGGTGCGCTCTACCACCTCGTCACCGACCAGCGCGGCGCCCCGGTCGCGGCGCTCGACGCGGAAGGACGGCGGGTATGGAGCGCGCGGCTGGAGCCGTATGGGCTCGCTACGGTGGAGGGGGAGCTCGAGCTGTCGCTGCGGCTCGCGGGGCAGTTCTGGGATCCGGAGACCGGGCTTTGTTATAATCGGTTTCGGTATTACTGCCCGGAGCTCGGGCGGTATATGGAAGAGGACCC
>JAYUXQ010000138.1:0-2173 GCA_043752905.1 Nannocystis sp.
CTGCGCCGCGTGCTCGCGACCTACGCGACCCTCCCCGCCCGTCCGACGCGCCTCGCCACGTCCACGACCACCCTGTCCCTACACGGCCGCGACGAGCACCTCGACGTGCTCCCCGCGACCTGGGACATCGCCAGTCCGACCTTGCAAGACCTGTCCTTCGAGACATCCCCGCCCGGCCCCTTCACGCTCCCGGACGACCCGGACGTCCTCGGCACCCTCCTCGGCGAGCTCGACGACCACCTGTTCGCGCTCGGCCTGGCCCCGCTGCGACGCGTATACCTGCGCGCCGCGGCCGTGCACGGCCTCTCCACCGCTGACATCTTCCTCCTGACCCCCGACGAACTCGCGGCCGGCGTCCCCGAAGACCTCGAGCAACGCCGCATCCTCCACACCTCGCGCGGGTCGCTGTTCCCGCCGTCGCAGCTTTACGACGGCCTCCCGGTCCCGGCCTGCGCGACCCATCATCTTCGCGGCATCCCTATCGGGCCGGTCACCGAGGGTCCGCTGCACCTGCGCCGCGACCTCGCCGGGCTGCTCGCTGCCCCTCCGCCCCCCGGGGCCGTCCTGGCGATCCCCGCGTTGACCGCCCAGGCCGCGGTGGTCCTGCGCGCGCTCGGTATCACGGCAGTGTGCTGCGAGCACGGCGGCGCGCTCAGCCACGCCGCGCTGATGGCCCGCGAGCTCGGCATCTCGGCGCTGATCGGCTGCCGCGGCTGCACCGAGATCCCACCGGGCACCCACGTCCGCCTCGACACCCGCACCGGCCACCTGCGCGTCCGCGCCTGACCTTCCAATTTAATTAGATGCTGTCTTCGGAGAGGTTCTCGTCGCGCGCGCGGGCCGGTCGGGCACGCGGCGTCACGGCGGCGGCTCGGTCGCCCTGGTTCGCGCGCCTGGCCGGCGTGTCGGCGGACGGCGTGGCCTCGCTGGCGCCGGTCGCAGCGATGCCCGCGTTGACGCGCGCGCGCAGCTCTTTACCGACTTTGAAGAATGGCAGTCGCTTGGGGGCGACGTGGACCGCGTCGCCTGTGCGCGGGTTACGGCCCTCGTAGCTCTTGTACTGGCGGACCGTGAAGCTGCCGAACCCGCGGATCTCGATGCCTTCGTTACGGCGCAGCGCGTCGACCATCGCATCGAAGATGGTGGTGACCACCAGCTCGGCCCGGCCCTTGGTCAGCTTCGATGTATCGGCGACACGTTCGATCAGTTCGGATTTGGTCACTGAAATTCCCCGGGCTCGCCATGGTAGGCAAAAAAATCCAGGGATATCAAGCACTCACCGACCGATCTCCCGGGCGAGCGTCCCAGGGCCCCCGGCGGGCGAGGAGGTGGTAATTCAGCTCGGCCAGCGGCAAGCTCGCCTGGGCCGCCAGCCAGCGGTAGGCCTGGCGCACGCGGACCTGCGGCCCTGCCACCTCGACCAGCAGCGCAGCCCCCGGCCAGCGCTCGCGCGCCTCGCCCTCGAGCGCCCGCACGAAGTCCGTCGCGTCGCCGGTGCTCAGCGTCGCCAGGCGCCAGCGAGATTGATCTGCGAGGAGGAGGTGGAGGTCGGCCCACAACATCACCGCCGACGCGTCGCCTGTGAACCACTGCGCGCGCGTGCGCGGCTCCGAGCCCGCCGCCGCCTCGGCCTGCACGCGACGCGCCTCGCACAGCACCGGTCCGACCAGCTGCGCCTCGCGCAGGCTGCCCGGCCAGCGCCTCGCCGTGGCCCGCAGCGCGGCGTTTTGTGCCGGCCCCGGGGGCAGCGCGACGAGGGCGGCGAGCGCCTCGTATTTCTCGGCCATGGACGCGCACGCCTCGGGGGCGACTGGCCGCCGGGCGTAAGCGGTCTGCCATGCGGTCAACGCGTCTGCTCCCATGAAGGTGAGTGTAGCCCTCGCCAGCGGGCGGGAGATCGGTATGCTGGTCCCTCGGTTCGCGAAAAGATTGACGAACGCCGTGGAGCGCCCAACAAATCGGATGATGCCGGCCACCCAGGCGATGCAGGCGACTGACGTCGCCGAGGACGGCGCGTACGTCGGCGACTACCTCACCGCGGAGGAGCAGATCATGCTGACGCGGGCGCGGGCCGGCAACCCGCGGGCGTTGCGTCAGTTCTACGACACGCATCAGTCGCAGGTCCGCGGTCACCTTTATCGTCTGCTCGGCCCGGACTCGGAGATCGACGACC
>JAYUXQ010000139.1:0-2172 GCA_043752905.1 Nannocystis sp.
TTATCCGCCCAGCGCGGGCGCAGCCCCAAAGCGATCGACAAAGTCCGCGATCAACCCGACCGCCGCCCCCTGCACATCCTCCACCCGATCCCGATTACAGCGACACAACCAACCCACCCCCGGGTGCTCCGCTGCCAGCCGCTCGCACGCTCGCCGCAGGTTGTCCGTCGCCGCATACAGGATCATCGCGCTCTTGCCCCGCGGATACGCGACGAGCCCGACCTCGCGTCGCACCTGCAGCACGCCCGGCCCCCCGGGCATCTCCGGCATCATGTCCGCCAGACGCACCCAGGGTCCGAACCTCACGCCGCCTCGCTGGCCGCCGTATACCGGACCTCGACCGGCGGCGCCGGCATCGCTAATTTCCTCACGCGCATCATGACACTCGACATCGAGGACATCCTGTGTCGCTCAAATAACGGCTCCTGGCCCGTGCCATCATCCCCGCAGGTCCGCCCCCGGCGATGACGACTGTCGGCTCCGTTACGTCCACGCGGCACGCATAGCACGGGCGCACGCACGAGCGCGACCCCCACGTACGCAGCGCGGCGCATCCGCAGCGTGACCTCGGCGAAGCGGCCCTATATTAACTCCCCGCCGCGGCCTGCTCGCCGGCTCGCTCCCGAAGGACGCGGGCGACTTTCGCTCCCACCTGCCCCGCTTTCGCGGCGAGAACCTCGAGAAGAACCAGCGC
This sequence comes from Nannocystis sp., assembly GCA_043752905.1. Taxonomy (GTDB): domain Bacteria; phylum Myxococcota_A; class Polyangia; order Nannocystales; family Nannocystaceae; genus Nannocystis. The sequence goes on from JAYUXQ010000139.1 coordinate 695, forward strand.
CTCGTCGAGACCCTCGCCACCCTCACCGCCCTCGACCTCCGGCTCACCGCCGACGACCTCGCCGCGATCGAGGCCGCGGTCCCGGCGGACGCCGTCGCCGGCGACCGCTACGACGCCCACCAGACACGGAGAGCCCGAAGCACGTAGCGCCTCGCGCGGCGCCGCGCCGCGGGCCCTCGTCACGCCCGGCCCGTCATCGCCGCAATACGTTATCGTCGCCAGCATGAGCGGCTCCCCGGACGACGCGCGTGACACCGTCTTCCCCGGCCCCGAGACCCTCGACGAGCTCGGCCTGCCCGAGCTGCTCGCCGGTCGCTACAGGATCCTCGCGCGCATCGGCGAGGGCGGCATGGGCATCGTCTGTCGCGGCTTCGACCTCGACCTCGAGGAGACCGTCGCCGTCAAGTTCCTGCGCGCCGACCTGGCCGAGGACGACACCCTGCGCACTCGCTTTCGCCGCGAGGTCAAGCTGGCCCGCCGCGTCACCCACCCCAACGTCGCCCGCGTCTTCGAGTTCGGCCGCGACGGCACGCTGTGCTTCTTGACGATGGAGTTCGTCCCCGGCGACTCCTTGCAGGCGTTGCTGGGGCGCGCGGGACTGCTGCCGCCACAGGAGGTCCGCGCCCTCGCGGTCGGCCTGTGCGAGGCCCTCGCGGCCGCCCACGACGCCGACGTCGTGCACGGTGACATCAAGCCCGCCAACATCCTGATCGCCCCGGGACGCGGCGCCGTGCTGACCGACTTCGGCATCGCGCAGGCGCTGACCGACCCACGGCGCGTCGACGAGGGCCTCAGCGGCACCCCCTTCTACATGGCCCCCGAGCAGGCGCGCGGCGAGCGGATCGGCCCGCAGACCGACGTCTACGCCCTCGGCGTCGTGTTGTTCGAGGCGCTGACCGGCACCAGTCCGTGGCCCGACCGCGACGCGATGGGCCAGCTCGCCTACAAGCGCCAGGGCCACGAGCCCGCGATCGCACAGCTCGCCCCCGGACTGCCCTCCGCGTGGACGCAGCTGCTCGCCGCGTGCCTGCGCAACGACCCTCGACAGCGACCGACCGACACCCGCAGCCTCCTCGCCCGCCTCGTCCCCTTCGAGTCGCTCACCGTCGTCACCACCTCGCCCGCTCTGACCCCGCCCGTCGTCGTCGCCGGCCCGCGCTGGCTCGAGGTCGTCGCCCCCACCCACACCGCCCCGGAGCTCGCGTGGATCGCCGCCGACCTGCGTGACGCCCTCGCCCAGACCCGCGGCCTGCGGGTGCTCCGACCCGGCAGTGACGATCCAGACGGCCGCGTCGCCCACGTCGAGGCCGACGCGCGCGAAGTAAACGAGGGCGTCGAGGTCACCGTCCGCATCGACGCCGACGACCTCGACCGCGGCCTCGCCAGCTTCACCGTCGTGCAGCCGCGTGGCACCCTGCATCACCTCGGTGCCGACCTCGCCGCGGGCGTCGCCTCGCGCCTCGATCATCCACCCCCCC
>JAYUXQ010000140.1:0-2172 GCA_043752905.1 Nannocystis sp.
CACTTGCGAATGGTCAGCGCCTGAAACTCATGCACAGCGGGGTTGAGCTCGGCGATCGGCGCGTTCCAGTGCTCGTTGTAGCCGGCCTGCTCGGCCTCACAAGCGACTCCGTCTTCCATCAACAGCGGCTTGAACACCAGCGGCTTGGCGAGGCCGAGCACGGGATCCATCACCTGGCGCGGCATCTTGAGCGGGAGAAATGGAATTTTAAAACCGTCGAAGTAGAACAGGAAGAACGCGCGGGTGGTCTGCTCATCGATCGGCAGGCAAAAGCACCAGTCCTTGATCTTGCCGTCCGTATCGCTCCATTGATACGGGTATTGATAGCACAGCTTCATCGCGTTGACATTCGTGCGCTCGCGGTCGACGAAGATGCGCATCAGCGGGCCATCCGCGACCTTGGTGTCGTATTCGACGTACACGCGGTCGCCCTCGACGCGCAGGTCGGTGAGGGTCGAGTCGGTGAACGGGCGAAACTTGCGATGCAGGTACGCGTGGGTGAAGTCGCTGACGTTATCGATGATCATCGAGTGGTGGGCTTTCCAGGTGAAGTCCACCAATAGCTTGGCCCAGGGCTTGGGGCCCTCGAGCTCCGGGATCTGCGGCATCGGCACCTCGGCGGCGCGCGCCGGATCGCCGAAGAACACCCATGCCAGGCCATAGCGCTCCTGCACGGGGTAGTGACGCAGCTTGATGTTGGGCAGCGGCTTGCCGAACAGCTCGTGGGGCACCTTACAAAGCTTGCCCTCGCCGTCATACGTCCAGCCGTGATACGGGCACACGACCTGGCAGTCCTCGACGCGGCCGATCGACAGCTTGAGCTGGCGGTGCGCGCAGCGGTTCTCGATCGCGCGTAGCACCCCGTCCTGGCCGCGGAACACCGCCACCGACCGCTTCCAGAACATCGCCTCGATCACCTGACCGGGCTTGATCCGCTTGCTGTACTCGACCGGGTACCAGTAGTTCGGGTCGAGGCCAGCCGCGCGGACCTTTTGCCGGCGGTTCTTGGCCTGCTCGAAGCTCGGGGGCGGCGTACGACCAATATGGACGAGTGGCTTGTTCATGGCGGCACCAGGCACGATCAGGCACGACGCTCGAGGCGACGGTAGCGCACGCGGCACGGCGGCGTCGGCCCGGCGATCAGGTTGGTGTAATCGACGGGGTAGCTGGCGTCGAGCAGCTCGAACTCGAAGTTGCGCAGGAGGTGGCTCCACAGCGCGCGCAGCTGCAACTGCGCGAACACGATGCCCATGCAGCGGTGGCGACCGGCGCCGAAGGCGATGTGGCCGTAGGGCGACTTCTTGTCCTCCTCGCGGCCGGGGCCATAGCGGTCGGGGTCGAAGCGGTGGGGCTCGGCGAAGATCTCGGGGATCCGCCCGGACACGGCCGGCGAGGCCAGCAGCATCGCGCCCTCGGGCACGTGCTTGCCCTGGAACTCGAAGGCCTGGAGCACACGGCGCATGACGAGGTGGATCGGCGGGTACAGCCGCAGGGCCTCCTTGATCGTGCCCTCGAGCAGCTTCATCTGCTGGAGGTCGTCGTAGGTCAGGTGCTCGCGGTCGCCGAGGATCTGCTTCTGCTCCTCGACCAGCCGGCGGGCGATGTGCGGGTGCTGGCCGAGCAGCACCGCGATCCACGAGAAGGTCACGCCGCTGGTGTGGTGGCCGGCGAACATGATCGTCAGGATCAGGCCCGTGATCTCGTGCTCGGTCAGCGCGCGACCGTCGGCGTAGCGGGCCTCGATCAGCGTCTGCAGGATGTCCTCGTGCTCCTGGGTGTCATTGCGCCGCGCCGCGATGATCTTCCCGATCAGCTCGACCATCTTCACGCGCGCCCGGTCGCGCCGGCGCATCGACGGCAGCGGTAAATACGGCGCGAAAAAACTGACGACGTTAATGCCGCCCTCGAGGTCGTGATAGAGCTCGGAGAACTCCTTCGAGAGGTTGTGACGCATCTTCTCGCCGAGCAGGCAGCGCGTCGAGGTGTACAGCGTCACCTCGTTGCCGACCTCGAGCATGTTGACGACGCCCTCGTGGCCCCATTTACCGAAGGTGTGCTGCGCCTCGGCGACGAAGCCGTCGGCGTAGGTCCGCAGCCGGGAGTCGCGCAGCGCCGAATGAAAGAAGCCGAGCTGCTCCTTCATGATGTAAGGCTCGGCGTCGTAGGCGATGC
>JAYUXQ010000141.1:0-2172 GCA_043752905.1 Nannocystis sp.
GGCAGGCGGCCGCCGGGCGGTGGCATCGTGGCTGCGGCCGGGCGCGGCAACGAGGGCGCGCTCTTCGGGGCCGCTGGCATCGAGGCGCTCGGCGACATCGACGGCGCAGGCGCGGGCGCGGCCGACACGGGCGCCGAGGCGGGCCGCGGCAGGCGTGGGGCCATCGTCGACGGCTTCATCGTCGCGCCGAGGCTCGTGCTCGCGGACGGTGAGATGGCCGGACCCGCGGGCGGGCCCGCGGCGACCGGGCGACCGGCGGGTGTCGGCGGACCCGGGGGTCGCGGCAGACCTGCGGGCGGTCCCGGACGCGCCCCCGGCGGTGCCGGTGCGGCGGGGCGAGCCCCTGCGGGGGCTGCGGCCGTCGGAGCCGGCAACATGACCGAGGACTCGCCCTCCTTCTTCTTGCTCTTGAAGAGCTGCAACAGGGCGGCCTGGACCACGTCGTCGGTCGAGATCCCGCGGCGCTTGGCCAGCGCATCGACCCGGGCCCACAGGTCATCACGGCATTGGAACTGACGCAGCGTCTTGCTCATGCACTTCCCTCGAGGCGGTCCACGCCTGCACCGGTACGGCCGGGTCCAGCGGGACCCCCGCATCCTATGAACTCCGGCCTTCGCGGGTCAACTGGCGCGGACCGCTTTTGCCCCGAAACGTGGCCACCCGCGCTATTCTCCGGGCTCATGCGGCACCCCGCGGCATCGCGTGCCGGAGCGGCCGGAACGCCCCCAGCGGCGCCCCGCCACCCACGCAAACGGCTCCCAGGCCCTGGATCGTCGGTATTACCCGGCTTTCGCGGGGAGGGCGCTGCGCTCGCGGCCGACGCCGGCAGCGGCAAACCCGGAGTGTGGCACGCACCCCCCATCTCGTTGCAGTGGCACAGGATCGCGGCCCTGATGGCGATCTCGGCCGGACTCGCGGCGACCCTGTCGGCCGGTCCCGCCTCGGCCGCGGCCCCCGAGACCGGGGCGCGGCTCGGCGTCGCCGAGGCCCAGGGTCCGGCGACCCGCGCGCTGACGGCCCTCTATCACAACCCCGCGATGCTCGCCGGCATGCCCGGCACACGCGTCCTGCTCGGCGCCACTGGCGGCCTCGATCAGCGGTGGATCCGTCGCTACGGCGTCGGCCCCGACGGCACCCCCGATGCTCAGCTCGGTGGACGCGAGTCGCTGCTAAACCCGACCGTCGGCTACTTCGCCGCGGCCAGCTTCTACTTCGAGCCGTTCGCCGTCGGCTTCGGCGTCTACGACCGCGGCAGCCAGTTCAACCTGCAAAGCAGCGACAAACAGCGCTGGCACCTCGCGCCCGAGCCCGATCGCCTGGCGTTGCTGTGCCGCGGCGACGACAGCGACGCGTGCACCGTCAACGGCGGCGCCGCCTCGGTCCGCACCGATTACACCCTCGCCGTCGCGTGGAACATCCTCGCAAGCGTGCGGATCGGCGTTAGCCTGCACTTCCCGCGCATGCGCTCGCGCTTCGCCTACGACAACAGCCGCGCCCTCGGCGACAAGAGCGTCAACGGCATCGGGGGTATCGGGGGCATCGGGGGCGATGACGCCGAGGGCCGCTGCGCCAGCGTCGAGAGTCCCGTCTGCGCCGAGCGCCTCGGCTTTCGCGGCCGCACCTCCTGGCTGCCCTCGCGCGACGGCCGTCCCAGCGGCTTCGACCTCGCCCTCACTTTCGGCATGGCCTTCGACCTCACCGATCGCGTCACCATAGGCCTGCGCTTTCGCACCCGACCGCTCGTCAACGGCGGCGACTACGTGCTCGCCGGCAAGGCCGTCGTGTGCCGTCCCGACGAGCAGGAGCTCGGCGCCGGCGACCTCCAACCATGCTCCGTCGCCGCGCCGATCGACGCCACCCTGCGCGAGGGCAGCGCCCGCGAGGCTGCCATCGGCGCCGCCGCCGTCCTCGGTCGCAGCAAGCTCTGGCGCATCGACGGCAACATCTACTGGCTCGACCTGTGCCACGACAACCGCGACGGTGTCGGCGTGCTCAAGTGCGGCGACCCGGGCGACCAGCGCCTGAGCCTCGTCGGCCTCGACCGCGACAGCGTCCTGCTCCCCGAGACCACCCGCTACCGCGGCCGCAGCGACGTCTTCGGCGCCGATGTTTACACGACCTACCGCGCGCGCTCCAACCTCGCGGTCATGCTCGGCGGCCACTTCAGCTCGC
>JAYUXQ010000142.1:0-2171 GCA_043752905.1 Nannocystis sp.
TCCCCCTCATCCAGCTGAGGCACGAATTGCGCCCCCAGCCGGCCAAACAGCGAGGTCCCGGCGATCACCAGCGCGGCGCCGATCGCCAGGGTGCCCCAGCGCAGCCGCAGCGCGGCGCCCAGCGCAGGCGCGTACACGCGATGGACCTGACGTAGCAGCCACGTCTCGTGGTGGCCGGTCGACGGGCGCACGAGGTAGCTCGTCAGCACGGGCACCAGCGTCAGCGACAGGATGAACGCGCCGGCCAGCGCGAACAGCACGGTGTGCGCCATCGGGTGGAACAGCTTGCCCTCGGTGCCGGCGAGCGCGAGGATCGGCAGGTACACGACGGCGATCACGAGCTCGCCGAACACCGTCGCGCCGCGCACCTCGAGGGTGGCCTCCTGGACCACGGCGACCCGCTCGTCGACCGACAGCGGCTGCGCACGGCCTCGCTGCGCGTCGCCGAGCCGGCGCACCGCGTTCTCGACGACGATGACGGCGCCGTCGACGATCAGGCCGAAGTCGATCGCGCCGAGGCTCATCAGGTTGCCCGAGGCCCCGGTCGCGTTCATCAGCATGATCGCGAACAACAGCGACAGCGGGATCGTGGTCGCGACGACGATGCCGGCGCGCAGGTCACCCAACAACAGCAGGAGCACGAGGACCACCAGCGCGGCGCCCTCGAGCAGGTTCTTGCCGACGGTGTGGATCGTGCGGTCGACCAGCAGCGCCCGGTCATAGAACGGCTCGATCGTGACGCCCGGCGGCAGACTCGGCCGCAGCGCCTCGATCTTCGCGGTGATGCCCGCGGTGACGGCCCGCGCGTTCTCTCCCATCAACATCAGCGCGACGCCGACGACGACCTCGCCCTCGCCGTCCTGGGTGGCTGCCCCGCGCCGGAGCTTGCCGCCAAAGCGCACCTCGCCGACGGAGGCGACGGTGATCGGCACGCCCTGCGGCGTGGCGCCGAGGACCACGCGCTCGAGGTCCTCGCGGCTCTTGACCAGGCCATCGGTGCCGATGACGAAGTGCTCCTGGTTGTGTTCGATGTAGCCGCCGCCGGCGTTGGCGTTCGACGCCTCGAGCGCGGTGACGACGTCGCCGATCGCCAGTCCGAGCGCCTGCAGCCGCTCGGGCCGGAGCACGACCTGGTACTCGCGCTCGTGGCCGCCAAAGCTGTTGACGTCGACCACGCCGGGGACGGTGCGCAGCTGCGGCCCGATGTACCAGGCGAGCAGCTCCTCCAGCGCCATCAGGTCGTTCTTCTCGGGGTCCTCGGCGCGCAGCGTGAACTGATAAATTTCGCCGAGGCCGGTCGAGATCGGACCGAGCTCTGGCGTACCGTAGCGCGGCGAGATCGCCGAGCGCGCCTGCGACATGCGCTCGCCGACCAGCTGGCGCGCCCGATAGATATCGGTGCCATCCTCGAAGACGACCGTCACCAGCGAGATGCCGTACTTCGACAGCGACCGGATCTCGAGCACGCGCGGCAGGCCGGACATGGCGCGCTCGACCGGGATGCTGATGTATTGCTCGACCTCCACCGGCGCCAGCGCGGGCGCCGAGGTGGCGATCTGGACCTGAACGCTGGTGATGTCCGGGACCGCGTCCATCGGCAACTGCATGGCCGAGCGGACGCCGAGCGCCATGAAGATCAGCGTCGCGACCAGCACCAGGGCCCGGTTGCGCAGCGACCACGCGACGATCGCGGAGAGCAGCTCCACGCTAGTCGCGCCCTCTCTCGCCGCGGGCGCGGACGATCGAGCCGTGTGAAGAACAGCGCGTCATGCGAGCCTAGTGATGGTCCTCGGCGAAGGTCCCGCGCAGCAGGACACTCTTGAGCGTGAAGGCGCCGGCCGTGACGACGCGCTCGCCCTCGCGGAGCCCGTGGAGCACGGCGACCTTGCCGGGCGCGCTGGCGCCGAGGACGATCTCGTGGAGCTCGAAGTCGTCGTCGGCGTGACGGACGAACACGGCGGGGCGGCCGTGGACCTCGGTGATCGCGCTGCGCGGGACGACGAGCGGGGCGGCGTCGGGGGCCGGCGAGATCGCGGGGACGGCGATCGTCGCGCTGCCGAACAGGCCGAGGCGCAGCAGGCCGTCGCGGTTGGTCAGCGCGACGCGGGCGGTCAGCGTGCGAGTGGCGAGGTCGACCTGGTGCGCGAGGTTGACGACCTTGCCCTGGAAGC
>JAYUXQ010000143.1:0-5499 GCA_043752905.1 Nannocystis sp.
GTCAGTTACCTCGAGCCGCAGGTCAACTTCTACTTCGTCGACTCGATCCTCAAGCCGCGCAACGGCGCGATCCTCGGGGTGACCTACGACATCGCCGGCCTCGGCGGCGACTACAGCTTCCACAAGATCCAGCCGACGATCCGCGGGTACTACGCGCCGCACCGGCGCATCATGCTGGCCGCGCGCGCCTCGGTCGGCTTCATGTTCCCATTCGGCGCCAAGGCCGGCACGCCGATCGACATGCGCTTTTACCTCGGCGGCTCGGACACCGTGCGCGGCTGGGGCCTGCGCCGCCTGTCACCCAAGGTGTTCCTCGCGGACTGCCAGTCCGACAACACCGGCGCGTGCGAGGACGGCGTGCCGACGGGCGGCCAGACGATGGTCCTCGCCAACTTCGAGACCCGCGTGCTGCTGGTCGACAAGCTGAGCATGGTCGGCTTCTTCGACATGGGCGACGTGCGCGGCGGCGTGCGCAGCTTCAGCCCGAAGAACTGGAATTACTCGGTGGGTCCGGGCGTCCGCTTCGAGAGCCCGATCGGCGTGTTTCGCCTGGATGTCGGCTTTCGCCTCAACGAGACCGACCAGTCGGCCGCCGAGAATCGCATCTGGGCCGTACACTTTGGTTTGGGGGAGGCGTTTTAATCATGGCTGCTGGACGCGCCCGAAGGATCGTTCGCAAGACGCTGCGCTGGACACTGCGGGTAGTCCTGCTGCTGCTGGTGCTGGTGCTCGTGGTGGTGGTCCTGCTGCTGTATTCGCCGGGCTTTTTGCACGTCGTATTGAACGTCGGGCTCGGCTTCTACAACAACCGCATCCCGGGTGAGATCCGCATCGGTCGCGTCGAGGGGCGGCTCGCCGACCGCCTCGTGCTCGGCGACATCTACCTCGCGGACGCCGACGGCCACGTGCTGGTCGCCGCCCGCGAGCTGTCGCTGCGCTGGACCCCGTGGGACCTGCTGCACAAGGGCGTCACCGTCGAGCAGCTCTCGTTGTCGGACGCCCAGATCCACCTCGTCAAGGGCGCAGGCTTCGGCGACCTGGCGATCCCGGGCCCGTCCAGGCCCAGGCGCAAGACCGTCGCGCCCGACCTCCCGCTCGACATCCGCGTCGCCAAGCTCGAGATCCAGGGCGTCGAACTCTACAAGCACACCGGCGAGACGATCGTCGGCGAGCTGCGGCTGTCCGCGCGTGACCTCGCCTGGAAGGGCCTCGTCGCCCACCTGAAGATCGACGACGCCGCCGCCAAGCTGCCAGGGGTCACGCTCGAGGCGCTGGCGCTCGAGGCCGACTATCAAGAGCCGCACCTCGGGCTCACCGGCCTCATCACCACCGACATGGCGGTCGCCGAGCTGGTCCGCGTCGACCTCGACGCCGACGACATCACCGGCGAGGCCCTGCTCGCCGTCGACGGCCGCCGCGGCGCGATCGCTGCCAGGCTCAAGGGGCCGCTCGCGGAGAAGATCGCCAATGCCCCCGGCGACCCCTCGGTGCGCATCGACGCCAGCGGCAAGGCAGGCCACCTCGAGGTCGGCGTGCAGGCGCTGGTGCCGGGCGTCGGCGGCGTCGAGCTCTCGGCCTCCGGCAACCCGATCGGCGCGCCGCACTTCGACCTGCGCGGCCGCATCGACGCCGACCTCGCGGGCCTGCTGCCGCCGTCGCTCGCCGACAAGCTCGGCTACGTGCGCCCGACCTTCGAGGCCAGGGTCACCGGCCCCGACTGGCAGCAACTGAGCGCCGAGCTGCGGCTCAGCTGCGTCGACTGCGGGGCGGCATCCGGCCTCGACCTGCGGGCGCTGGCTCGCCGCGACGCGATCCTCGGCGACGCCTCGGCGTTCGCGCAGCTGGTCGGCGCCGGCATGGCGCTGACGGCCGAGGTGCAGGCCGGTCCGCTCGGGCCCGAGGCCGGCCGCTGGGACCTGCGGATCCCCGACATCGCCGTGCCGCTCGGCGTGGCCCGCCTGTTCGTCGACCTGCCGCCGATCGATGGCTCGCTGGCGACGCGCGGCTCGTGCACCGGCGCCCCGCTGCGCTGCGAGGGCTTCGTCGACGTCGGTGATTTTCGCGGCTACAACGCCCGCGTTCAAACGTTACAGGCGCAGCTGCATGGCGAGCCGCTCGCGCCGATCCCTGTCGCCCACGCGGCGCTGTCGATCCGCGGGCTCGCGGTGCCGAACTATCACTTCGCGGGCGCCGAGATCACGGCCGACGTCGGGCCCAGCAAGGATGTCCCGATCGACGGCGAGCACCCGCACGGCGCGCTCGAGGCCGCGATCGGGGCCGAGGCGTGGGTCCGCGGGCGCGACCGCGGGGACAGGGCGAAGATCGCCGCGCGCGTGCGGCCCGGGCCGCCGCTGACGATCCTCCTCGACGCGCTCGACGTGCACATGCGCGGCCTCCAGGCCCTGCTGCCGCGTCCGGCCCGCGTCGAGATCGCCGGCCGCAGGATCGACATCAAGGGTCTGCGCCTGCTCGCCGCCGGCGGCGAGATAGGCGTCGACGGCCGCGCCGACCTCGACGGTCGCAGCGACCTCAAGGCGACGATCGACCGCGTCAAGCTCGCGCCGCTGGCCGGCCTGGTGCCCACGCTGCGCGGTCAGGTCGGCGGCACCGTCACCGCCCGGATCTCGCTGCAGGGTCCCGCGCAGGCGCCCGAGCTCAGTGTCCAGCTCGGAGGTCAAAAGCTGCGCTTTCGCGAGGATGTCATCGGCGACCTCGACCTCGGCGTCAATGTCGCCCGCGGCAAGGGCCGCGCAGCGATAGCGCTGACCGGACCGATGGCGGAGCGCTTTGCGATCGCCGCCGAGGTCCCGCTGACGGCCGACCTCTCGCGCGGCAAATTCGGGACGCGTCAGGGCGGCCTGCACTTCGCGGTCGACATCAAGAACTTTCGCCTCGCCTCGCTACGTCCGTGGATCAAGGGGACCCTGGCGCCGCAAGGAGACATCGACGTCCAGGTCGCGGTCGACGGCCCGGCGTCGAAGCCGGACACCAAGATCTCGGTGCGTGGGCGCCACCTCGTGGTCGGCAAGGAGGCCCCGGCCTCGTTCGACCTCGACTTCGAGCAGAAGGCCGGCGCGGACGCCACGGCCCGCATCGACATCGTCCGCCTCGGCGGTCGCCTGCGCATCAACGCGCCGCTGCTACCGCTGCGCGTCAACCTCGTCGACGGAGGAGTCAAGTGGCGCCCGGAGGCCCAGCACGAGGTCACGATCGTCGCTCGCGAGATCGATCTCTGGCGCCAGATCAGCGCGTTCAAGCCCGGTCACGACTTCGCCGGCCGCATCGAGCTCGAGGGCAAGCTGTCGGGCCCGATGACCGACCCCAGGCTCCAGCTCGCCGTCATGGGTGATAATCTGCGATTTCGCGACGGCTTGATCGGCAAGCTGCGTCTCGACACGCACCTCGAGGACCAGCGCGCCATCATCGACCTCAAGGTCAACGGTGACGTCGCCAAGCAGATCAGCATGCACGCCGAGGCGCCGCTGCTGGTCGATCTGGCGAAGGGCAAGGTCGGCTGGCTCAAGGATCAGCCGCACCTGCTCGACGCCCAGATCCGCGGGATCGACCTCGCTGGCCTCAAGCAGCTCGGTCTCACGGCCGCGTGGGAGGGCCGCGTCGACGTCACCGCCAAGCTGCGCGGCTCGGCGACCGTGCCGGAGTTCAACGTCCACACCGACCTGACGGAGATCGTCTGGAAGACCCGGCGCGTCGGGACGGTCCACGCGGACGTCGACTACGCCGAGAAGCAGGTCAAGGTCGGCGTCGACGCGCAGCTGGGGCGCGGCACGATCAAGGTCCGGGGCACCGCGCCGGTGGCGATGAACCTCGGCCACGGCGAGGTGAAGTGGGACGAGAACGGCCAGCACGACGTCGAGATCCGGGTCGACCAGCTCGACCGCACGATGCTCGCGCCGCTCGGCCGGGTGCCGGAGGAGGCGCTGCTCGAGCTGAGCATGATCGCCAGGGCCAAGGGCAACCTCGCCGACTTCGCCGCCAGCCTCGAGGCCCACGGACAAATGGGCCACAAGCTGATCGGCGGCGCCCCGGTGCACATCACCGCCGACATCTTGCCCAAAAGCCAGGAGCTCAAGTTCTCGGTCGGCCCGCACAAGTGGGCCGGCGAGATCAAGGTCGCCGTCAACAGCAAGGCCGACATCCTCGCGCTCGTCCGCAAGACCGCCAAGGCGGACGACATCAAGTTCACGGCCAGCATGCGCGCGCCGCGGTTCGACACTCGCTTCGCCCAGGCGTTCGTGCCGCGCGACCTCTACGACGTAAACGGCGAGCTCAAGGCCTCGATCGACGCGACCGGCACGATCGGCGCGCCGCTGGTGCGTGGCGACCTGCACGTGCGTCGCGGCAGCATCTCGGTGCTGCAGATGCAGCAGCGGATCCGCAAGATCGACTTCGACGTCAAGGCCGACGGTCGCACGATCATCCTCGAGAATTTGACCGCGGAGAGCGGGAAAGGCCGCGCCACCGCCAGCGCGAGGGTCGAGCTCCCGGTCGGTGGCGGCATGAAGATGACCGCCGAGACCAAGCTCAACAAGTTCCCGCTGGTCCGCCCGGGTCTGCCGCAGATGCAGATCGATACCCACGTCAACGCCGACATGACCTCGAGCCTCGAGGAGACCGACATCAAGCTGCGCATCGGCGGGACCAAGGTCTACGTCACCGGCTACACGGTCGATCCGCCCAAGCAGATCCCCGAGAGCCTCTCCGTCCGCTTCAAGGACGAGAAGGAGCGTATCGCCGTCGCTACCGACGAGGGCCCCGACGGCGAGGTCTCGGCCGAGAACGAGGTCGAGGCCCCCAAGGACGGCGAGCCCAAGCTCGCCAAGCGGTTTGCGATCGACATCAAGCTGACCGACCCCGTCGACATCCGCGGCCCGGGCACCGAGATGAAGTGGCAGGGCGCCGTGGCGGCGACCCGCGACGGCCTCCAGCGCCACGTCACCGGCAAGCTGACCGCGAAGGAGGGCCGCCTCGACCTGCTCGGCAACCGCTTCAAGATCCAGTCGGGGCAGGTGACGCTGCCCGAGGACGAGGACACCGTCGACCCGTTCATCAACGTGGTGGCGACGACCAGCACGGTGGTCGCCGAGGTGACGGCGACCTTCAAGGGGCGCATCACCCGGCCGTCGCTGATCTTCAGTTCGGAGCCCGCGATGTCGCAGAGCCAGATCTTTACGTTGCTGTTGACCGGCTCACCCGACGCGAGCGAGGCCGACGAGTCGCGCGTGCTGGCCCAGGCGGCCGCGTTGCTTGCGACCTTCCAGAACCCGGCGCTGTCGAGCTTCCTCAGCTCGCGCCTCGGCATCGACCACGTCGGCCTCAGCTTCGGCGACGACGTCAACCAGCCGATCCTCTCGGTCGGCAAGAACCTGACCAAGAACATCTACGTCGAGACCGCCTACAAGGTGAACGCCGACCCGCGCCGGTCCAACAAGGTCGAGGCCCGCGTCGAGTATCAGTTCGCGCCGCGCTGGTCGGTCGAGA
>JAYUXQ010000144.1:0-5498 GCA_043752905.1 Nannocystis sp.
CACCTCCGGCGCCGGCGCGACATCGGGCACCGCAGCCCGGCCCGGCTCGCCCGCCCGCACCCGCTGGGCCCCCGCGCCCCCGTGCTTGGCGTACGCCGCCGCGTCCCCCGGCGCCACGGCGACCTGCTGCGCCCCACGTCCGAGGTTGACCAGCGCGAGCGCCACCCCGGCCGCGAGCGCCAGCCCGATCACCAGCCCGACCCCGCGCGAGCCTGTCCCGCGCGACATGTCCGAAGGAGCAGGCGCCGCCGCGAGCCGGGCCCACACGCGCTCGCGGGCGTCGGCGGGCAGGTCATCGTCCGCACGCATGCTCGCGAGGGCCGCGCGCGCCGCGGGAGACAGGCCATCATCATGGTTCATAAGGTCGTTCATCGGGCCACGCTCCTGCCCGCGCCCGCCTCGCGTTCGGCGAGGGCGCGGGTCAATTGTTCGCGGACGGCACGCAGACGCGCGTACGCCGTGTTGAGGTTCATCCCCAGGGTCTCGGCGATCTCGGGCACCTTGAGGCCCTCGATGTCCGCCAGCTCGAACAGCAGGCGACGGTCCTCGTCGAGCCCCCGCAGAAAGTCACGCACGAACGCGACCACCCGCGCCTGCTCCGTCACGCGCTCGGGGTCCGCCGCGCCGCCCGGCGGCTCGACCACCGACAGCTTGCGCTGCGCCCGCGCGAGCCCGCGGCGGTGGTTGCTGGCGACCCCACGGGCGATGCCGAACAGCCACGTCGTCAGCGCCGCGCGCCCGTCGTACTCGTGCAGCCGGCGATGCACGACCAGGAACACGTCGTGGACGACGTCCTCCAGCGCCGCATCCTCCACCCCGAGCCGCCGTACGACCCTCCACACGAAGCCCGCGTGGCAGCGATAGACCTCCGCCAGGTCCAGACTCGTGGCCAGGCCGGCGGCGTCCACGTCCGCATCCGGCGGGGCATCGGCAGTCGTCGCGCTCACTGGCGGTGATTGTCCGGCCGGCCCGGCTTTTGTGCCTCGCCCCACCACATAACGATACTATCATCGCCCGCGCGCGATCGCGCTGGCCACGGCAGGAGAAATCGGCGACAAGATCCAGCCATGTCGCGCCCTTACCTGCCCGTCCCCCTGCTGGTCCTCCTCGTCCCCGCCTGCACCCCCGGCGGCGGTGAGGCCTCGACCACCACTACCGGCTTCGAGTCGGGCCAGCCCTCGACCGGCGGCCCCGGCCCGAGCAGCTTCGGCGACAGCGGCAGCGGTTCGACCGCCGACACCCCGACCACCGACCCCACCTCGACCACCACCGTATCGACCACTTCGCCCACCACCACTTCGACCACCACCGCATCGACCACCGATGCGTCGACCACCGGCACCACCGGCGAGCCCGGCACCACCGGCACCACCACCGGCACGACCATCGGCACCACCACCGGCAGCAGCACGGACACCGGATCCAGCGCCACCGGCGAGCCGGTCTGCGGCGACGGCATCGTCGACGGCGACGAGTTCTGCGACGACGGCAACATGAGCGACGGCGACGCCTGCCTCGCCGACTGCACCGCCGGCACCGCCGTGCTCGCGCTGATCGGCGTCGGCACGCAACCGGGCGTCGCCGCCAGGTTCGCGCCCGACATCGGCTGGACCACCGAGCCGATCGCTCTCGGCATCACCGAGGCCGAACTGGAGACCACCCCCGATGGCGCCATGGCCGTTGTCCGCCGCGCCAGCGCCAAGCCCGAGGAGCAGGGCGAGCTCTACTACGCCCGCTGGCAAGCCCAGGACCCCGCGCTGTTCGGCATGTACAACAAGGTCGGCCAGTTCGGCTTCGCCAAGGACGGCCCCTCGCTCGCCGCGGTCGCCGACACCGTCACGCTCACCTTCCTCGGCACCGACAACAAGCACTACATCAGCCTCCGCAGCAACGACGCCTGGAACACCTTCACCAAGTTGCCCGCCGGCATGGTCCAGATCCAGGCCTTCGGGCCCTCCGCCGCCGTCGTCGTGCCCGGCAAGATCGAGATCTATGCCGCCTACACCGGCGACGACGCCCGCATCTACTACAGCTCCAGGGCCGACCCCGGCAGCGCCTGGCAGGCCTCGCAGGCCACCCCGCCGCCGAGCGTGCTCGGGCCTCCGGTCGGCGTCGTCGACGAGGAGGGCGACCTGCTGATCGCCTACGTGCGAAAGGATGACGGCCGCGTCCACGTCATCAAGCTGCTCACCCCGCAGAACGCATGGGCCAAGGAGGCGC
Organism: Nannocystis sp.; assembly: GCA_043752905.1. Lineage (GTDB taxonomy): Bacteria > Myxococcota_A > Polyangia > Nannocystales > Nannocystaceae > Nannocystis. The sequence goes on from JAYUXQ010000144.1 coordinate 2,221, forward strand.
CCGTGCACGTCAACGCGATCACCGCCTCCGAGATCGCGTTCATCCGCCTCGACGTCGGCAGCTACGCGATCGCCTGGCGCGGCTTCGACAACGACGGCATCTACCTGTCTCTCGGCACCGCCTACGACAAATGGTCCAACGTCGTCACGATCGAGGAGCCGGTGGTCACCACCACCAAGCCCGCGCTCGTGCACGGCGTCTACGGAGCCGACCTCGAGATCCTCTACGGAGCAGGCGGCAAGCTCCGCCACGCCCGCGTCGCCGACGGCAAGGGCATCGCGCCGATCGACGTCCCCGGCATCACCGGCGCCACCTCGGTCGCCGCGACCATGGTTCAGCTGGGGCCCTGAGCCGCGAAGCTGTAGCCGGTCCAGAAGCTCTCCCACTGCGCGTCCTCGCAGCCGGTGCATCGCTGCATGTGCACCGTCCGCACCAGCCACGCCCCCCCGCGATCGACCGCGAACGTCACGCGTCCCGTCGCGTCGGAGGTCACCATCTGCCCGACCGGCGCCCCCGAGGGCCCGCGCACGAACGCCTCGACCTGCGCGCCGGCCAGCGGTGCGCCGTCGAAGCGCACCTGCATCACCAGGCGCTCGCCCGCTCGCAGCGTCGCCAGGTCCCGCTCCGGGACCAGCTCGATCCGGTGCCCGAGCACCCGCATCGACACCCCGTCGGCCGCCGCCCCGACCTGCACGAACGCCTTGAGGTATCGACTGTAACGCTCGCGGCCGCGTCGCAGGCGCTCGCCCGACCGCTTGCGCTCCGCCAGCACCGCCCCGAGACCCTCGTGCTTGAGATAACGATTGAACTTGCGCGCCCGCAATTCGATGCGCGCCGGGCTGCGCTCGATCGCCAGCAGGTGCCCTCCCGGCTGTGCCAGCGTCAGGCGATGCATCGGCACCGCACCATCACGGGCCGCGCCCCGCAGGTCCTCGTCACCGCTCGCCGTCACGTGCCGCAACGCGACGGTCCGCGCCAGGTCCATCGGCTTTTGTTCGTGCGCCGCGAAGTCCTCACCGACCCACAACGACAGCGACAGCTCGGCGCCCGGCTGCGGCGCGAGCGGCCCGAACTCGAGCCAAAAGTCGTGCGCCCCGGCGGGCGTGGCTGTCAACCCGAGCACCAGAGCCGCCACGCCCTGCAAGATCATGACCCGAAGTGTGCCTCGCATGCCCGAGCATGCCCTGCCCGGCCTCAGCGCAGCAAGACCTCGACACCAAAACTCGCCTGACCGCCGACCGGCGCCGCCTCGTGGACTTGCACATTGCCCGCGGTGACGAAGCTCGGCCGCGTCAACCGCACGATCGCATCGACCCCGAGCCACAGCCCGACCCGTCCGCCACGCGGCCGCCAGCGCACCGCGCCCCCGGCCCGGGTCGCCACCCACAGCGCCCGCACGTCGTACTTCACCGCGAGGCCCGCACCCTCACCGCTGCCATGCATCGCGCCGACCTGCAGACCCACGCACAGCGGAAACTCGAGCGGGACCCTCGACAGCCCCGGCATCCCGCACCCGCGCAGCTCGCCGAAGCCGAGGCGAAACTCGCCCCCGATGTCGCGGTCGCTCGGCGCCGTCCCGTGCACCGGCGGCGCGAACCCTCCACCGAGCTCGACCCGCCACCCGCGCCCCTCGACCGCGAACGCGACGTCCAGCGCCACGTGCGGCCGGGGCAAGATCCGCGCAAAACCGACCCCTGCCCCGGCCCGCAGCCCGAGCCGGACTCGCGGCTTCCTGCGCGCCGCGGGCCTCGCGGGCGCCGGCTCCTCCACGACGGGCCTGTCCTTCAGGACAGGTGCCACGGGCGGATCCGGCGCGGCCGCGGGCGCTTCCTCGGTCTCCGGCGGCGCCGGCACCACGACCTCGACCGGGCTGTCCTCCGGGACAGGCGCGCGCGCCTGCGGGTCGATCGCCACCGCGATCACCAGCGCGGCAGCATCCGCGAGCGCCCGACACTCGCGGTCGACGAGCGTACGCCGGTCGCCACCGCCGGCCCCCTGCAGCTCGAGCTCGAGCGTCCACCGCCCGGCCTCCACCCCGACCTTCCCGATCGCCCGCACCTGCGCGCCGCCCACCGCCTCCTCCCCGATCATCCTGACCACCTTGCCGCGCATCTCCGCCGCGTCCGGGCAGTCCGCGGGCGCCTGCCAGTCGAGGCGCAGGCCCTCCGCGACACCGGCGAGCGACAGGGCGAGGGCGAGGAGCATGCGGCGCGCAGTCTAGCGAGCGCCGGCCGCCACCGCGAGCACTTCGGCGCTCGTCGCCAGCGCGACGCCAGCCGCCTGCATCGCGGCGATCGCCCGCGCCCCGTCCCCCGACCGCAGGTCGACCGCGCGACAGCCGTCGACCACCAGCGTCACCTTGAACCCCAGGCGCAGCGCGTCGAGGGCCGTCGCCTTCACGCAATAGTCGGTCGCCAGCCCGAGCACCCAGACACGAGCCTCCCCGTGCGCGCGCAGCAACGCCTCGAGCCCGGTCGACTTGCGCTGGTCGTTATCAAAAAAGCCGCTGTACGAGTCGATCGCCGGATCCGTCCCCTTGCGCACCACGTGACCGATCCGCCCGACATCCAGTCCGGGAGCGAAGGCCGCCCCGTCTGTCTCCTGCACGCAGTGCACCGGCCACAGCACTTGATCAGCGCCACCGAGCATCATCACCTCGCCCACCGCGCGTCCAGAATGATTGGCCGCGAAGCTCCCGTGCGCCCGCGGATGCCAGTCCTGCGTCGCTATCACGCGACGAAACACCGGCATCAACGCATTCGCCACCGGCACGACCTCGTCCCCCCGCGCGACCGCCAGCGCCCCACCCGGCAAAAAATCATTTTGTACATCGACGACGATCAGGCAATCCAGCATCCCATCCTCCGTCCTCTCAAATCTCGAAGTGAAACCCCTGCTTGACCAGGCTGCGGTACGTCCTCGCGTCGAAGCGATACAGGCGTGCGGCCCGGTGGGCCACGTCGCGCTGGGTCTCGTCCAGCTCCGTCAATACACCAGTGCCGAGCAACTTCTTACGAAAGTTCCGCTTGTCCAGCGGCCGCTCGAGCACCGCCTCGTAGACGCGCTGGATCTGCGACAGCGTGAATTTCCTCGGCAACAATTCAAAACCGACCGGTTGATAGCTCAGCTTGGCCTGTAATCGCTTGCGCGCCAGAGCCACGATCTCGGCGTGATCGAAGGCGAGCGGCGGACAGCGCGAGGCCGGGAACCACTCGACCGCCCGCGCGTCACTCGCGGCCCTCGGCGCGTGGTCCAGCCGCCGCACCAGCCCATAATAC
>JAYUXQ010000145.1:0-2161 GCA_043752905.1 Nannocystis sp.
CACGATGACGCAGGTCCAGTTCCACAAGTTCCCGCAGTGCGGCGTGCCCGTCGGCGTCAGCATCGACGTCGACGGCTTCGTGTGGATGGTCGACAACAACGGCTGGGCCTACCGCCTCGACCCCGAGACCTACGAGAAGATCCAGGTCGTCGTCCCCGGTGACCATTACACCTATTCCGATATGACCGGCGGCGGGCTGCAAAACGCCATCATCCCGAAATGAAGTAATCACTCCGGCGCCGGGCGCGACCTCTTTACGCGCCCGTGGGCGTGCTTAAGGTTCGCGCCCATGCACTCCTCAGACCTCCAGGTGCGGCCGGCCGCGGTGGCCGGTCGGTTCTATGCCGGTGAGCGCGCCGAGCTCGCCGCGAACATCGACGCCCTGCTCGCCGCGGCGCCCGCAGCGAGCGGCCCACGGCCCAAGGCGCTCATCGTCCCGCACGCCGGCTACGTGTACTCCGGCCCGATCGCCGCCAGCGCCTACAAGCAGCTGATGGCCATGACCCCGAAGCCGCGGCGCGTCGTCCTCCTCGGGCCCGCCCACACCGTCGCGTTTCGCGGCCTCGCCCTGCCCGGCGTCGACGCCCTCGCCACTCCGCTCGGCCACGTCCGCGTCGACGCCGAGGGCGTCAAGATCGCCGGTGCGCTCCCGCAGGTGCTGCGCTCGAGCGAGGCCCACGCGCGCGAGCACTCGCTCGAGGTCCAGCTCCCGTTCCTGCAGCGCGTCCTCGGCGACGACTTCACCCTCGTGCCGCTCGTCGTCGGTCACGCCAGCGCGGCCGAGGTCGCCGGGGTCCTCGACGCCCTGTGGGGCGACGACGACACGCTGATCGTCATCAGCACCGACCTCTCCCATTTCCTGTCCTATGGCGACGCGCAGGCCCTCGACGCCGCCACTGCCCGCCAGATCCTCGGCCTCGACGAGACCCTGGAGCCCGAGCAAGCCTGCGGCGCGTACGCCGTCCGCGGCTTCCTGCAGGCCGCCCGCCGCCGCGGCCTCGCCCCGCGCATGCTCGACCTGCGCAACTCCGGCGACACTGCCGGCGACCGCCGCCGCGTCGTCGGTTACGCAGCCTTCGCGTTCTCCCGGGAGGCCGCATGACCCCCGCACACGACACACAAACCGACCCTCGCGGCGAGACACTGCTGAGCCTCGCGCGCGCCGCCATCGAGGCTGCGCTCGGTGGTCCTCCCCTGCCGCCCGCCAGGCCCGAGCCCTGGCTCGACGCCCCCGGCGCCTGCTTCGTCACCCTCAAGCAGGGCGATCAGTTGCGCGGCTGCATCGGCAACATCTTGCCGCAGGGCAGCCTGCGCGACGTCATCATTCGCAACGCGCAGTCCTCGGCCCTGCGTGACCCTCGCTTCATCCCGCTGACCCGCAACGAGCTCGACCGCACGCACATCGAGATCTCGTTGCTCTCGGCGATGGAGTCGATCCCCGCCGACAGCGCGGCTGTCCTGCTCGCCGCCCTGCGTCCCGGCATCGATGGCCTGCTGCTGACCGCGCCTGGTCGCAGCGCCGTGTTCATCCCCTCGGTCTGGGAGCAGCTCCCCGACCCGCGCGACTTCCTCGATCACCTGCGCGCCAAGGGTCACTTTCCGCGTGACCGCTGGCTGCCCGACACCCAGGCCGAGCGCTTCACCGCCGAGCACTGGCAGGAACCACCTCGATGACCACGCCCGAGTCCCGACATCCGGGTCGCTGGTATCACGCGATGCCCGACGGCCGCATCCAGTGCGACCTGTGTCCGCGCGAATGCACGTTGCAGGACGGCCAGCGCGGGTTTTGCTTCGTCCGCCAGCGCGCGGGCGACCAGATGGTATTGACCACCTACGGCCGCTCGTCCGGCTTTTGCGTCGACCCCATCGAGAAGAAGCCGCTGAGCCACTTCTATCCTGGCACCAGCGTGCTGTCCTTCGGGACAGCAGGCTGTAACCTCGGCTGTCGCTTCTGCCAGAACCACGATATCTCGAAGGCCCGCGACGCCGACACCCTCGCCGACGCCGCCGGCCCCGAGCAGATCGCAGCGACCGCGGAGCGCCTCGGCTGTGCCAGCGTCGCCTTCACCTACAACGACCCCGTCATCTTCGCCGAGTACGCGATGGACATCGCCGACGCCTGCCGCGAGCGTGGGATCCACAGCGTCGCCGTCACCGCCGG
>JAYUXQ010000146.1:0-2161 GCA_043752905.1 Nannocystis sp.
TACCTCGCGGACGACAAGCTCGGCCTGTTCCTCGTCTGTGATGGCGTCGGTGGTCGCGCTCGTGGCGAGGTCGCCAGTGCCGAGGCCGCGGAGCTGATCTGGGAGTGGGTCAAGCGCGAGGAGGCGCTGCTGCGCTCGGCCATCGCCGAGGCCGAGGCGAGCACCCGGCTGGTCGCCGTGGGGTCGAACGATCCCTCGAGATCGGCCCCGCGGCTCACGATGTCCGACGACACCGTCGGCCGCCTCGGCGCCATGGTCCGCGGCGCCGTACAGAACGCCTGCTACATGGTCCACAGCATGGGTGAGATCGACCCGGAGCATCGTGGCATGAGCACGACCGCCTCGGTCGCGCAGGTCGTCGGCGATCGGGTCGTCGTCGCCCAGGTCGGCGACTCGCGCGTCTATCTCGCCCGCCACGGCGAGGTCACCCAGCTCACCGAGGACCACACCTGGCTCAACTTCCAGGCCCAGCACGGACTCCTGACATCCGACCGCGCTCGCCCCGGGGCCGGCAAAAACATCATCACCCGCGCGGTCGGCCTGCACGACCACGTCGAGGTCGACATCCTCGTCGTGCCCGTGCAGCCCGGCGACCGCCTGCTGCTGTGCTCGGACGGCCTGCACACCTACCTCGGCGCGGGCACGATCCTCCTCGACCTGTTCAAGCTCGACGTCCGCGCAGCCGCCCGCGCCGCGATCCACCACGCCAACGCCTGCGGCGGCGCCGACAACATCACCGCGCTGTTCGTCGAGTTCCTGGCGATCTAGACCGCGGCCTGGTGCTCGTCGCCTGGAGCTCGCGCGATCGATCTCCGTCGCGCACGGCGGGTTGGCGAACCACCGCCGGGCCCGTCGCGCCGCGCAAGAGGGCCACGCGTAGCCGCGGCGGCTGATCGCCCGTCCGGGCTTGAATCGGTGCTGGAATCGATGCATCCCTGAAAGGATGCTGTTTATGCTTGATCTGATCCTCGCCCTCGAGCTGACCCACCCCGCGCCGGACATCGTCCGCGAGCGCGCGGCTGACCGCAGCCGGATCCAGCGGCACCTCGCCGAGGTCGAGGCCGACCTGCGGACCCGCGACGTCGACCACCTGCCTCCCCCGCTCCAGGCCGAGCGCCGCCGCAACCTCGACCGCCTGCACACCTACCGCGTCGCCGGCGAGTTCCCGCGCAACAGCATGCACCCGGGCGAGCGCGTGCCCTACTTCATCGATGACGACGGCATCGTATGCGCCGTCGGTCACCTCGTCGTCGAGTCCGGCTTCACTGACGTCGCCCTCGATATTCGCTCCACCGAGAACAACGCCCGCCTGCTCGACATGACCCACCCCGCCCTGCCGGCGTGGATCGCCGCCAGCGGGCTGACGGCCGAGGAGTGCGCGCGCATCCAGCCGACGTACTGCGATTGCAACGACGAGTATGTCCCGGTCTGCGGCGTCGACGGCAAGACCTATATCAATGAATGCCAGGCCGGCACCTGCGCTGGCGTCGAGATCGCCCACACCGGCGTGTGCGCGGAGCCTGGCACCACCGGCTGGCCCACCCCTGGCACCGCCGGTGACAGCGAGACCAGCGAGACCAGCGAGACCAGCGAGACCACCGGCGATGCGAGCACCACCGACGCCACCACCGATGCCACCACCGACGCCACCACCGGCGAGACCGGAGACCCCGCCCCGGAGCCCGAGCACAAGGCCGGCGGCTGCAACATGCCCGGCACGCGCGCGCCCGCCGGGTTGTTCGCCCTGCTCCTCCTCGGCCTGCGCCGGCGGGTGCGCTCATGAGGCCGGTCCACGCGGGTCTCATCGTGTTGTTCGCGGTCGCTTGCGGCGACGCCGATCTCGCCCCGACGAGCGAGACAGGCGATCCCTCGAACACCTCCACGACCACCACCTCCACGACCACCACCGACCCGACCACCACCGACCCGACCGCGGGCGACGACACCGGGGCTCCGCCCCCGGTATGCCTCCCCGACAGCCCCGGCGGCACTTTTCTCAATTGGAAGCGAAGCGGCGACGAGCTGCCCGGCTTCATCGGCGCCGTCGCCTCGAACGCCGCGGCCGACACGATCGTCGTCGGCACGATCAAGCACCCGGACGCCCCCGGCGACAGCTACCTCCAGCTCTACGACGCCAGCGGCGACCCGCTGTGGTCGGACA
>JAYUXQ010000147.1:0-2158 GCA_043752905.1 Nannocystis sp.
CGCTCGATCGCAGGGAGATCGAGCGACCAACCGAGGCCAAGCACGTCCGCGCCGCCGCCCGCGTGGTAGTGCAGCGCGAGCTGGGGCGCGTGCCCGGCCCGGCCCGGCGGGACCTCGATCGGGTAGCTAAGCGACGGGAGACCGCTCGCGGGGCTGACTTCGTAGGCCCTTCCAAACCCCTCGATCGACGCGGGGCCCTTCGGGATGTTGATGGCGGTGGCCAGGGTGGCGCTGGTGTCCGCGAGCGCGGGCGCGGGCACCAACAGGACGTAGAGCGCCAGCCAGCGGGCGCGGAGCAAGGACGTGGACGACATGGCGAGCCTTTCGACGGGTTTCGGATTGCCAGCGGATCTCTGGCGGAACTCTGGAAGGTCGCGCCGTCATCGGCGCGGCCTTCACTGCATCACCCGCAGCTCGGGGTGAACGTGCCCTGTCCCGCGGGCGCGACGGTGCCGGCGCGATGGTGCAGGCGGAGGATGACGTCGGAGATGTGCGCGAGGTCCAGATCGAGGTTCGCGGGCGCCAGCTCGGGCGGGGGGATCGTGAGGGTCCACTGCTCGCCGTGGACGGGCCACGCGGCGTAACCCGCGTTCGGGCCGGCGGTGCCGAAGTCCTGGACGCCGGCCTGGATCACGATCTGCTGACGCTCGAAGGAGTAAGGGACGTACGCGGACCATTGCGGCAGATCGGCGCCGTCGCAGCGGCGGACACCGGCGAGGCCCTGGCGCGTCAGCATGACCTCGGCCTCCTTGTCGCCGAGATAGTCGCCGACGAGCTTGACCTCGATCTTGTCGATCCGGTCGTCGCACAGCAGCGCCGAGAACTGGGCGTTCTCGAAGGCCGAGAGCGCGAACGGCAGGGCGACGCCGCCATCCGCCTGGCCGTGCAAGGGGTCTTGCAGGAGCGCGGCGAATTGCTCGGCCGGCGTCGCGGGGCTGCCGTCCACGTCGGGGACGTCGGCGGTCATGCCGAAGATGTCGGCGCGCAGGCTGACCTCGGTGACGTAGGGCTGGCCGTAGCCGTGGCCGAGGCGGTAGTCCTCCGCGATGCCGTCCAGGCAGGCCACGAGCCCGGCGAGATCCTCGGGCGCGCGGGCCGTGGCGAGCGTGTCGCGCAGCGCCGGCAGCTCCTGATTCAGCTCGTACTCGAGGGCGCGCAGGGCCAGGTACACGCGGCGGATCGTCCGCTCGCGCACCGGCAGCACGCGGGCCGCGGCCGCGAGGCGGGCTTGCAGGAAGTGCGGCCGGGTGAGGGCGTTGTCGGGGCTATCCTCGACCATGAGGCCCACGACGCCGGCCTTTTCCTGGGCGAGCGCGGCGACCTCCTGGTAAGCGCTCGTCATGGCAGTCATCGCTGTGCTGCGCGCGAGCTGGGCCTCATCGGTCTCGATCGCCAGCAGCAGACCCTCGGCGCGGATGTTCTTGATGAGCGCGACCGAGGAGGCGCGCTGACTCTCGAGGTCGCTGTCACGGATGGCCTGATCGATCTCGGCGTTGATCGTCATGATCTCCTCGTCCTCGCTGCGCTGGAGCTGCTCCTGGTTGGCTTGCAGGCCCGCCTGTCCGCGCACGCTCTCGCACTGGTTGGTGGACGAGGTCTCCAGGCTCGCCTTCTTGGCCTCGCATGTCCGCATCGCCAGCAACAGGCCGCCGATGTCGGGGGTGGGGATCCCGAAGATGGGCGGGCCGCCGGTCATCTTCGCCACGTATTCCTCCTGGCAACCGTTCGTCATCGCCTCCAGCTCGGCCTGCGCGTTCTCCTCGATGCGGCCGCACTCGGCCATCGCCTCGGCCTGGGCGAGCGCGGCGTGCTGATCGCCGTACTGATCCTTGACCTGGAAGAGCTTGCCGTGGGCGGCCTCGATCTCGGCGGAGAGGCCGAGCTGGATCTCGACCTGCCGGGCGAAGCGTTCCTCCTCGACTGCGATCGTGTGCAGGTTGTTCTCGCTGGCCTGGCGGGCGTGGCGGATGCGCAGGCCCGCAGCTTCGACCGCGGCTTTGAGGTCCGCGACCTGGCCGCCGTGCTGGCCGCATGACGCGAGCGCCGGCTCGGTCTCCCCGGGCAGGCTCCCGCACAGGGCGCGTAGCTTGCCGTTGTAGTCGGCCTCGATCTGCTGGGCGGTCGTGGCGAGCGCGTGGACCTTCTGCTCGTAGTCGCG
>JAYUXQ010000148.1:0-5472 GCA_043752905.1 Nannocystis sp.
GTGGACCAGGGCCTCGAGCTGTGCCCCGACGGCCTGGTCCATCGCCACACCGCGGTCGAGTGCGTACATCCGACGACGTTCGGTGAGGCGTGCAAGGCCCCGAAGACGTGCAACCAGCCCTGCGACGACTTCGGGGACGGCCTGTGTACCAATTACGTCCAGGGCTGCAGCTGCGAGTATCCGTGCGCCACGGACGCGGATTGCGCGGCGGACGCGGCCTGCCTGTGCCAGGGGGGCCTGCCGCTCGGGGGTGGCCAGACCCTTTATTATGTCGGATGGACCGAGTGTGTCCGCGCCGCCTGCCACACCGACGCTGACTGCGCGCCGTTCCTGTGCGGCTTGAGCCCCGGGATCTGCGGCAACGGGATGGTTGACGGCCTGTTTTGTCATACGCCGGAGGACGAGTGTCTCAGCACGTCGGACTGCGGCGACGGCACACAGTGCGGGTTCGAGGCGGCCGAGAAGCGCTGGAAGTGCATCGCTTTGGCCGATTGTCCGTGAGCGACGCGAATGGGCGCGCGAGGCTGAAGTCGAGGACGCGTACGCGGCCATCCTCGCCGACGAGGATGTTGCCGGGCTTGACGTTGCGGTGCACGACGCCGGCCGCCTGCGCGGCGGCCAGACCGGCGCCGGCTTGCATGAACACGTCGACGACGTCCCGCCAGGTGCGCGGCGTCGGGCCTCCACGATCGCCTCGGAGTAACGCTTGTTGCATCACAAAGTTCCGCCGGTCGGGCCATACACCGAGACAGGGCCGAAGTCGACCGGTTCCGGCCCAGTGGCTGTCGACTGTGCCTGCCCTACTCGCCCTCGGACGGGTAAATGCGCGGTGGAGCGATCCCTGGGTCCTGGCCTGATCCTGGCCCGATTTTGTCGCGAATTGGTCCTGTCTCGAGACAAACCCCGGAATTCGGGCTCGTAGGGCCCCTTAGGCGACGACACCTATCACATCACGAATGTCGGCAACGTCGGTGAGATCCCCGTGCTCGAGGACGACAACTGGGTCACGCCGATTGATAATCCGTACAACAGCTATCGCAACAACGTCCAGGGCGCGTCGGACTTCTGCGCGCCGGACCTTATCCCTTACGACCTCGACTTCGACGCGGGCGTGTGCGCCGAGAAGCTCGACCTGTCGGTCTACGTCGCCAACCAGGGCTGCCTCGGCGTCGGCCCGGGCGTCAACGTCTCATTCTACGAGGAGGTGATGGGCCTGCTCGGCACGGTGCAGACCACGGGTACGCTGGTCGCCGGCGCGGCCGAGAAGGTGACCCTGTCGGTCCCCGGCAAGTTCGAGTCGGTGACGGTGTGGGCGGTGGCCAATGACGACGGCATGGACGACGGCATGCTCAACGAGTGCGACGAGGTCAACAACAGCCGGCCCAAGTCGCAGCTGTGCGTCCCGCCGGGCTGAAAACTGCGCCCAACCTCGCCGTGTCGGGTTGCCAGGTGGGCGGGTCCTCGCCATAGCAAGAGCATGCGCGACGACAGCATCTATACCCTCCTCAAGACCGACCACCAGACTGTGCGGGAGATCTTCGAGTAAATGGAGTCGACCGAGGGCGAGGCGACGCGCGAGCGCCTGGTCGGCCGCCTCAATCTGGACGAGAAGTGGAAGGCCCGTGTGACGGTGCTCAAGGAGCCCGTCGAGCACCACGTCCGGGAAGCAGAGGGCGAGATCTTCAAAAAGGCGAAGGCGATCTTCAGCGCGGACCTCGAGCTCGAGCTCGGCGCCGCCTTCCTGGCCGAGAAGAAGCGCCGGCAAGCCGAGATGCACGCGGCCTGAGCTGCCTCCGGGACCACTTCACGGCTCGAGGTAGCCGAGCACGCGGGCTTGCAGCTCGTCGCGCTCGGGCCGGCGCTCGAAGGTGAGGGCGCCAGCGCGGGACGACATATTCGGCACGAAGGCGAAGGTCAGCTCGCGGCGCTCGATCGGCTCGTCGCCGCCGCGCACGAGTGAGATCTCGACCGTGACCTCGGCGGCAGTGCGGCCGCCCTCGTTGCGCACCGTGACCGGCACGACCACGCGCGAGGGATGATCGGGGTCGGGGTTCCAGGGCTCACCGAGGCTGACCTCTAGCGCAGCCGGCCGGTGGCCATGCACGAGCGCCTGGTAGCCGAGATAGCCGGTGGTGGCGAGCAACAGCAGCAGGCCAGTGGTGAAGACCGTCCACTCGAGCCAGTTCTTGCGTGGGGCTTTGATCATTGTTGTTGCAAGAGCAGGCGGCCGGCCGAGGCGCCGATCGCAGTGGGCAGGCCGAGCACGATCGTCTCGGCGAGGCAAAACTCCGGGCCGTTGCCATCGAAGCGGCCGAAGAACCATAGCAGCGCGGCCGCGGCCATCATCGAGATCAGATAGGTGGCGAGCGACCCGACCATCACGTCCAGACGCGCGTGATACGGCACGTGGTCACGCGATCCACGAAAGTCGCTCGAGTACAGCACGAGCGCGCCGATCGCGAGGGTCAGCACCGTCAATCCGAACTGCTGGAACACCGAGATGCTGCGCGCGATGTCCTCGATCTCCTCGGTCGGGGCGACGTTGGCGGCGATGAGCACCGCGCCGCAGGTCGCCAGGGTCAGCTGCGCGGCGAACCACGACGGACCGTGCAGGGTCTGCGTCAGGCTGACCGGGCGCCGCTCGGTGTACGTGTTCTCGTCGCCGTCCCCGACCACGCCGGGCGACTCGCCGCCGAGCTGGGCGGTGCCGACCGAGACGCCGATGGCGATCGCGATCGCCTCGATCACGACCTTGCCCATTAACTCCGGCATGCGCGTGTCGCCGTCGATGCTGCCGAGCAACCACAAGATCGTCGCGGCCAGCACCAGCCCGAGGCCGAGCTCCTCCACCGAGTCGATCACGACCTCGGTGAGGCTGGCGTTGCAGCGCAGGCCCGCGTAGCGGTTGTAGCCGAGCAGCAGCAGGGAGCCGAAGCCGAGGCCGACGAGCAGGCGCGCCGGCTCGGCGACCAGGCCCATCTCCCACATCTCCACCGTGTAGAGCAGCGGGAGGCTAAACAGCAGCCCCCCAGCGACGCCCCGCGCGTACTCCTGGAACGACACGCCGATCGTCGGGCTCGGGCGCTCACCCGTGTTCCTCTCCACGGTCATCGGCTGCCCTGCCCGGGGTCCGCGGGTGCGATGCAGCCCGCGGGCACGACGAGCCCGCAGCCTCGCAGATGCGTGCCGTGGGCGGTGAACAGCACGCAGCTGCGGTCCGGGCATGCGCCGTGGAGATCGTGGCTGGCGGGCATCCTCGGGTCTGGGATGTGCTCGGTGCGTCCGCGAGGCAAGGCAGCGGGGGTACGCGGACCGGAGGGCTCGCAGCGGCGCGCACGAGGTCCTGCGTGTGCATTTGCGCAGCAGGCGCGCGCGCGCGTGTGGTACACGGCAAGGCGCCATGCAGCTCGCCGTTCCTCGGTTCCAGTTCCGCTTCGTGCCCGCGCTGGGCAACGTGATCCATCCGGGAAATTTTCATCCGGTCGGCGCGCAGGTCGGCGCCGAGGCGCTGATCGATCGGGTGCTCGCGGCGACGCCGAGGCGGCCGGCGGCGGGCTCGGGCGGCAACTGGTTGCTGGTCGGAGGCTCGGGCGGGTTCGGCAGCGCGGCGCGTGCGGTGCTCGGCGCGGGCCACGGGGCGAACACTCTCAACCTGTCCTTTGATGCAGGTCCGCAGCCCGAGAGCTCGAACAAGCAGCGCAAGATCGGCTCGCCCGGGTTTCATCGCAGCCTGGCGATCGAGCGCCGGATGCGAGGGCTGGGCCTGCTCGCTCGCTCGCTGGCGGGCGACGCCTTCGACCCGGCGGTGCGCGAGCAGACGATCGCCGCGCTGCGCGAGCACTTCGGCGGACGACTCCATGGCCTGGTGTGGGCGCTCGCGGCCCCGCGTGCGCTCGACCCCCGCACCGGCAAGGCGGTCCAGAGCGTGCTCAAGCCGCTCGGCAAGGCCGCGGAGATCGTCACCTTCACGAGTCCGGGCGAGAGCCCCGACGGCCTGCCGAAGATCGCCAAATTCACGCTTCCGCCAGGCAACCCCGAGGAGGCGATCGCCACGCAGTACGTGATGGGCGGTCGCATCGTCGAGCAGTGGGTCGACGCGCTGCTGGCCGCCGACCTGCTCGCGCCCGGCTTCACGCTCGTCACCGTGTCCTACCGCGGCAACCCGCTCAACGCGCCCGTATACCGCGAGGGGCTCATCGGGCTCGCCAAGGCCGATCTCGAGTTTCATACGAAGGCGCTCGACGAGCTGCTCAAGGCCCGCGTCGGCGGGCGTGGGGTCGTCGTCGAGGGGCCCGCGGTCGTCACGGAGGCCTCGGGCGGGATCCCGGGGGTGCCGCACTACATGGCGCAGCTGCTCGATGTCATGGGCGACCGCTTCGAGGACCCGCTCGCCTCGATGCTGCGCATGTTCCGGAGCAAGCTGCCTCTCGAGACAGGTGAGCCCGAAGTGGACGAGCAGGGGCTGCTGCGCATGGATGACCGCGAGCTGGCGGCCGAGATCCAGGACGAGCTCGCGCGTCGCTTCGCGGGCTTGCAGGTCGGCGACGCCTTCGACCTCGCGCTGTACCAGCGCTTCATGGACGAGTACGCGCAAACCCGCGGGTTCGGCCAGCCCGGCGTCGACTACGAGGCCGAGTTCGACGTCGACGCGGTCTGCCGGGCCTGACGTACACTCGTGGCTCCGGAGTGAGCCATGAAGAAGCGACGCCTGGGGATGTGGCTGTGCTCGTGGGCGATCGCCTGCGGGGGTGGTACGGGGGAGGACGGGACAGGTTCGGGGAGCACCGGCTCGGGGAGCGCGGACACCGGGGCGACCGGGGCGACCACATCGACGGAGGCGACCACATTGACCATGCCGACGGGTGGCGAGACCAGCGAGCCGCCGTCGGCGACCTGCGATGCGGTCGGCGGTAGCGCGACGGTGGCGGCGCGCCGACCTCGACGGCGATGGTGTCCCGGAGATCGTGGTGCCGCGTGGGGAGGCGGTGCTCGTGTGGCATGCCGACGGCACCCTGCTGTGGAAGGCGGCAGCCAGCGGGCGCGTGTGGGCCAGCCCGGTGGTCGCGGACTTCACCGGCGACGCGAAGCTCGAGGTCGCGTTCGCCAGCCGTGAACAGGTGCATATGCTCGATGCCGCGGGCGCGCCTGTACCTGGCTTTCCGGTCAGCTGGCAGGATGAGCTGCGCAGCCTCGCGGCCGGCGACCTCGACGGCGACGGTGACCTCGACCTCGCGGCCGCGCTGGCGAACGGCAGCCCGGAGGATGTCGTGAACGCGTGGGATGGTCAGGGGCAGCCGGTCGTCGGCTTCCCGCCGAACGCGACCGGCAGCAGCGGCTGCGACGACAAGTGTTACCTCGCGGGTTGTTACGACCAGAACCTCGCGGTCGGCGACCTCGACGGCGACGGCCGGGCCGACCTGGTCGCGCCGCACGACAACGCGTACGCGAGCATTCACCACGGCAGCGGCGAGG
>JAYUXQ010000149.1:0-2151 GCA_043752905.1 Nannocystis sp.
CCCAGGCGACTTCTCGCAGTCGATCCCGCGCCTGGGTCACCGTCTGGGTCTCGATCTTATTGGGATGGGTTGTCATGGGTCGCTGCTTCTGTGGCTCGATTGCGGTCGGGATTCACGCCGAGGTCGGCCTGACGACGGTCACGTGCAAGGGGTGTGCCGCGCGTCGATATGCCGCGAGTTCCTGGTCTGCCCGCGGCGGGCGACGTTCGCGGCGACGGGCCATGACGGCGCTCTGATCGCCCGCGAGGCGCCGCGACCCAGCCAGGAGGGCCGTGCGGTCGGGAGTGACACAGCGATGGCACATATTAATCATGTGTCGCTTTTATCGCCGCTCGACGGGCGCAGGAGCGAAACCGCGACACCCCTCTCGCCAGCGGCCTGCACCTGATCACGGGCGTACGACTGCGGAGGACTCAGCCGCGCCCCTGGCACGTCGATTGCTTACAGTACAGATAATGACCTCTCATCGGCGCTTTGCCGCCTTACCAACGCCGTCGTTCTGCTCGTCGGTTGCCCGGCCAATGACGGCGTGGACAGATGACACATCTCCAGTGGTTGAGCCGATCATGTCATAGATTCTGACGGTGGAATTCATCGGCTTCTACCGGCTCGAGCGTACCCGCGCCCCGACGACTGTGCCGCGCTCGGCCCGTGATCTCCAAGCCCTACTCCCCGGTCCGAGGCTGACCCATCACGAGGTCAAGCTACGCACTCAGTTCGACCCGGCACACGCCGGGGCGGAAGCTGCGGAGGATGACGTGCCCGGGCCCCTTCGACGGCCTGGTGTGGCGCAGCACCTCGGACGGGTACTCGTGCGGCGGCGCCGGGTCGAGGTACGCGTTGGCGAACAGCCCGATCGCTATGCCCCACATCGGGGGTGCCAGCCACAGCACGAACCCGCCGGGCGCGTCGGCCGCTGCGACCTCACTGGCGGTGAACGCCGCGGAGCGCCGCAGCAGCCGCCCGCGCAGCGACGCCACGGCCCGGCGCAGCACCAGCGCCAGCGACACACCGACGGCCGCCGACAGCAGGTACGGGTACCAGTCGAGCGTGTCGACCAGCATCCAGGCCGCGACCACCGGCAGCACCGAGGTATACAGCGCGAGGTTCTGGATCGCCGAGTAGCGCCACTGCATGACCGGACAATACCCGGGCGCCAGGGCGGCCGCGGGGCCGGCCCGCGAGGCATATGCGAGCGAATACCGGGTCTGTGCGCGCTGCTCGACTTCATGAGCGCGCGCTCGGCGCGATGTTGTTCCGCGCCGGTCGCCGAATGTACCGACACCCTCGGGGGCTCTCGAACCCCGGTCGAGCGCCGGCGAGTACGACCACGACGAACACGCCGCGTACTCCTCGCGGACTGCGCCGATCAGCTGGCGAAGGCGTCGCAGCGCGCCTGTACACTGCCCTTGCTGGCGACCAGCATGTCGAGGTAGGCCGCCAACGAGACCCGTCGAGAATCGGCAAAAGAAGCGCCATTATCCTCACCCCGAACAAGCTTCGGATCAGGCTTGCCGTTCATCAGGAAGGCGAAATCGTAGAATATGCTCGTATAGTCGAAGGGCCCGACGCGCTCGACCGCGTCGGGCGCGGGTGGGCCCAGCTGTTCACGATAGTCCTCGAAGATATCATCCTGGCCGCCGATGGAGTTGGCCCATTCTTCGACGCTGCCGAAGACTTGCTTACACGACGGGATCCAGATGCAACCCAGGGGCGCTCCCACGAGATCTCCGCTCTTGAACAGCCACGGGCCGCGCGGCGAGGGATCCGCGAACGCCTCCGCGGCTTTGTCTGCTGTCCAGATGCCATCCTCGTCAGGATCTTTCGGCGTCCAGACCAGTTTGATGCCACCGGCTCGAGCAATCCGGACGCGCGCGCACGCCGGGTGAACGCCGCCGGGGCGTGAGCACCGCCCGGACACCCATAATTCCTCGCGCCCACCTCCTCCGCGTGCGCGCGCTGGGATACAATCGCTGGCCAATGCACTCCACGGCCGCCGTCGAGCACGGGCACGAGTTACAGGCTCTGGAAGCCGCCCTCCTGGCCGAGCACACGCTTGTGCGTGTCGGCTTTCGTGCCCCGGTGTTCGACCGCCGCTACACGCTGGTGCGCCCGCTCGGCCGGGGCGCCCGCGGCCTCGTGTGGTGCGCC
>JAYUXQ010000150.1:0-2150 GCA_043752905.1 Nannocystis sp.
CAGGCTTCGTCTCTGCGACGGGCTTCGTCTCGACCGCAGGCTTCGTCTCTGCGACGGGTTTCGTCTCGACCGCAGGCTTCGTCTCGGCCGCAGGCTTAATCTCCGCGACGGGCCTCGCCCCGGTCTGCATCTCCGCGACCGGCCTCGTCTCGACCGGCTTCGCCTCAGCCTTCGCGCCCTCGACCTTCGCAACCCCCTTCATGGGCTTCGCCTCGGCGACCCCCTTCGTCACGCTCTTGCCGACCTTCTTAACCTTCACCGGCTCGACGCCTTGCACGCGCTTCTCCGCCTTCGCGGTGCGCCGCGCCGAGCGACGCTCCTCCTTCTTCACCTTGCGCGGGCTCTTCGCCTTGCTGTCAGGACCCGGCGGCGCCACGGCCACGCCGGTCGCCACGCGCGGGGCCGCCAGCGTCGGGATCTGCGCCTGGACCTGCGCCTGGGTCGGCTTGCGCTCGCGCTTTTGCTGGGCCTTCTGGACCGTGCGCAGCAGCTTCGTGCCGCGCTGGATCAGCGCCTCGTCGAAGGGATCGGCCTCGCTGCCGAGAGCCTCCTGCGCGCGCTGCAGGGCCTCCAGCGCCGGCACGGCCTCGTCGTTGCGGTGCAGCGCCAGGGCCAGCGCCGCGAGCACCCGCGGATGCGGGCCGAGCCCGGCCTCGGCCGCGCGCACCTGCTCGAGGGCCTCGGGACCGCGGCCCTTGCTCGCGAGCATCGCCAGGCCGAGGTGCAGGTGGTCGGTGGGCGACAGCGGGTGCTTCTTGGCCAGCTGTTGCAGCAGCTCGCGGGTCTGCTCCGGCTGGTCGGCGAGCAGCAGCGCGTGCGCCTGCGCCGAGATCAGGCCCGGCGCGTCGGCGCCACGCGACAGTCGCACCGTCTCGGTGAACGCCCGCGCGGCCGCCTTGCCGTCGCCGCGGCGCAGGTGCAGGCGACCCTCTTGCAGCGTCAACCACGCGTGCGGTGCGAACTGCCGGACCACCCGCCGCGTGCGGACCTCCTGCAACAGCCCCGTCGCCTCGGACCTGCGCGCCGCGAGGACCCGGCGCTCGAGCGGCGCCAGCAGCCCCTGGATGACCACCGGGAACAGGAAGTACGCCAGCACGCCGCCGGCGACGAGCCCCCAGAACACGGGTCCACGCGGGGCGAAGATCAGCGCCGTCGCGATCAATGCCAGCGAGATGTACACCCGCGTCGCCGTCCCCATGAACGGCCGCCCCGATCGCAGCCACAGCGATGGGGGCACCTCGCCCGGCGTCGGACCCCCTACGGAGGGCGCCGGCAGGACATCTCGCGGGTTCGATGCAGTTTCGCTCACGGGGCCCGGAACATGCCCCAATCGGCCCTCCAGGGCAAGCTCCCGGCCGCACGGGCCTGTGGCCAGGCGCGCCCTCGGTGCAGTATGGTGGCGCCCGATGCTAGCTCCCCGGCAGCCGCCACCGCCAACCCACGCGCTGCGCGGCCTCCTGCCGCGAATGGCCGCGCTGGCCCTATCGCTGGCGATGCCGGTCGCCTGCTTCAAGGACGGCGGCGCCGAACTCACCTCCGAGGTCACCCTCGCGGGCAGCAGCAGCTCGTCGGGCGTCGACTCGACCACGGGCACTGGCGGCGAGTCGAGCGGCAGCGCCGCGACGCCGACCACCGGCACCACCGGCACCACCGGCACCACCGGCATCACCGGCATCACCAGCATCACCGGCATCACGAGCACCGGCACCACCGGCGAGTGCGTCGACATCTGGTACTTCGACATCGACGGCGACGGCTTCGGCGGCCCCGAGCAGACCGAGGGTTGCGGTCCGCCGCCGCCGGGCTTCACGGTCGACTCGCTCGACTGCGACGACACCAACAACAAGATCCACCCCGGCGGCGAGGAGCTGTGCGACGGCGCCGACAACGACTGCGACCTCGGGGTCGACGAGTGGCCGGCGATGGATCAGCCCGGCGAATGCAACGGCTGCCGCGCAGTGGAGCACGAGGCTCACTACTACTATTTTTGCCAGACCCCCCCGAGCCCGTGGCAAGCCGCCAGGGCGCGCTGTCAGCTGCTGCTCGGCGATCTCACGGTCATCGACACCGCCGCCGAGAACCAGTTCCTGGTCTCCACGATCGAGCAACAGGGCAAGCGCTGGTGGATCGGCCTCTCGGACCTCGCGCTC
>JAYUXQ010000151.1:0-5456 GCA_043752905.1 Nannocystis sp.
GCGGACCCCCTCGACGACTGGGCCTCGCCCGCGATGCTCGACGACCCCCACGCGATCTTTCATCGCCTCCGCGAGCAAGACCCCGTGCACTGGAACACGCAGACCCACTGCTGGGTCCTGACGCGCCACGCCGACGTCGCCGCCGCGATCTCCGACCGTCGCTTCAGCTCGGTGCCCGGTGGCGCGCTGCGCTTCTCTCGCAACCTCGCCCCGGCAGAGATGGTCCACGTCAGCGCCGTCGTCCCCTACCTGATGATGTTCATGCAGGGCATGGACCCCCCCGCGCACACCCGCCAGCGCGCGCTGGTCCAGAAGGCCTTCACGCCGCGCACGATCGAGGCCCTGCGCCCGCGCGTCGAGCAGCTCGTGTCCGAGGCCCTCGACCGCGCTGCCGCGTCGGGCACGATCGAGCTGATGTCCGCCCTTGCGAACCCGCTGCCCGCGACGATCATCATGGAGATGCTCGGCGTACCGGCCGAGGGCCAGGGCCCGGTCCGCCGCGCTGCCGAGACGATCGCCGAGTTCCTCGCCCTCGTGACCCCCGCCGAGGGCCAGCTCGCCGCGATCTCGCAGCGCCTCGGCGAGTTCGCCGCGTACATCACCCCGCTGCTCGCCTCCCGCCGCGCCGATCCCCAGGACGACCTGCTGTCCGCGCTGTGTACCGCCGAGCACGACGGCGAACACCTCGGCCAGCCCGAGCTGCTGGTGCTCACCACCATGCTGCTGTTCGCCGGCCACGAGACCACCAGTAACCTGATCGGCAACGGCGCGTGGGCCCTCGCCAGCAACCCCGAGCAGTGGGCCGCCCTGCGCGACGACCCCACCCTCGTCGCGCCCGCCATCGAGGAGATGCTCCGCCACGATACCCCCGTCCAGGTCGTCCCGCGGTGGGTCCACGAGCCCATCGAGCTCGGCGGCAAACACCTCGCCCCCGGCCAGCGCCTGCTCCTCAACTTCGCCGCCGCCAACCGCGACCCCGCCTTCATCGCCGACCCCGACCGCTTCGACATCCGCCGCCCCACCAACAAACACCTCGCCTTCGGCCACGGCATCCACCACTGCCTCGGCGCCGCCCTCGCCCGCATCGAGGCCCAGGCCGTGTTTTCCGCCCTCGCCCGCCGCTTCCACACCCTGGAGCTCGACCCCGACCGCCCGCCCCAGCGCAAGCCCAACGTGGTCCTCCGCGGCCCCGCCCACCTCCACCTGCGCCTGCGCTAGCGCGGGCTAGCCAGACTGTACATAATGGCAAGAAAAGAAGGATCCGAATGACATGATGCAGATGTAAAGCAGCCACATATAATCTTGCTATGATTGAGCATCTTCTCATTCTCGCCTGCTTGACACGGCGCAGAGGATGTAGCTTTTGGGAGACTCAGGATCGATCGTTGTTCCATTCTCGACGAGCTTGGGCCAGGTTGTGAGATTGCCACAGGCATAGGTCTGCCCGCTTGCGCGGGGGTACTTGGCTTTCAACCGGGGATCAGGCAGGCGCAGGCGTTCTTGTCGCCGTCCTCCGGGGCGTGGAGGGCCTGGCCGAGGTCGGAGGAGGCGACCACGACGCCGCCGGCCGGGTTGACGATCGCGGCCCTGGTGGTCGGCGCGGTGCTCATGATCAGGAAGTTCTCGCTGCCGGCGATCAGGGCGATGCCATCGAAGCCGTCGATGCCGGCGGTGTCGAGGACGTTGACGCGGCCGACCTCCTGGAGACCGTCACGGGAGATCGTGACCATCTCGTCGGTGCCGTAGCTGGCGCCGTCCGCGGCTGCGATCGGCTCGAGCCGGGTGGGGTTGAAGGCGCCGACGCTTCGGAAGTCGCCGTGAAATTCGAGGGCCGAGGTAGCCGCGTCGATCGGGTGGAGGTCGAGCGAGACCATGGTGGCGAACGGGAGGTACAGGACGCGGGTGCCCACTGGCGACGTGAACGCGTGGCCGGGCTTCGGGCGGACCCCGATCAGGCCGTCGAGCTCAAAGACCGAGAGGCTGCTGCCGACGAACAGCGGGGGCGAGGGCGGCATTCGCCCAGGATCTCAGTTGCAGCGCACGCGCGAGGTGGACAGGGGTACTCTGTCGCCGTGGCAGCAGCGAAGGCTCCGAGGGCAGCAGGACCGCAGGCGGCGAACAACGGGACGCCGGTCCTCGGCCCGCGCGCGCTCGGGCGGGCGACGCTGGCGCGACAAATGTTGCTGACGCGCCAGCGGACGACGGTGCTCGCGGCGGTCGAGCGCCTCGTCGGTATGCAGGCCCAGCTGGCGCGTCCGCCCCACGTCGGACTGTGGTCGCGGCTCCACGGCTTCGCCCGCGAGGACCTGACGAGCGCGCTTCAGCGGCGCGAGGTGGTGCGCGCGACGCTGATGCGTTGCACGTTGCATTTGATGAGCGCGCGCGACTACGTGGAGCTGCGCGCGGCGATCCAGCCGGTGCTCGACCAGGCGATGAAGTCGGTGCTGCGCGAGCGGACCGACGGGCTCGGCCTGCCGGCCTTGATCTCGGCGGCCCGCAAGCACTTGCAGGAGAGGCCGCGCACCTTCGAGGTGTTGCGAGACCTGTTGGTGGAGGGCGACCCCGAGGGCGACGCGCGGGCGATGGGCTACGCGGTGCGCTGTCTGTTGCCGCTGGTACAGGTGCCGACGGACACGCCGTGGGGCTTCCCGGCGGCGGCAGACTTCGCGCTCGCCGACGAGTGGCTCGGCCAGCCGATCCCGACCGCGGACGCGAGCCCGCGGACGCTGGTGACCCGCTACCTCGCCGCGTTCGGGCCGGCGACCGTCGGCGACATGCAGACCTGGTCGGGCCTGCAGGGGCTGCGCGAGAGCTTTGAAGCGCTGCGCCCGACGCTGGTGACGTTTCGCGACGAGCGTGGACGCGAGCTGTTCGACCTGCCCGACGCGCCGCGTCCGCCCGAGGACGTCGAGGCGCCGGTGCGCTTCATCCCCGACTTCGACAACCTGATCCTCGGCCACGACGACCGCCAGCGGCTGATCGCCGACGAGCACCGCGCGGCGATCTTCCTGCCGAACCTGCGTATTCTTCCGACCTTCCTCGTCGACGGGCGCGTCGCCGGGACGTGGAAGGTCGAGGCCAAGAAGGCGTCGGCGACCCTGGTCATCGAACCGTTCGCGGCGATCTCGCGGCCGGCGCGCGGGGCCCTCACCGAGGAAGGCGATGGGCTGCTGCGCTTCCTCGAGCCGGAGGCGGCGAGCTTCGCGGTCCGCGTTGCAGGTGCATCGACCAGCAAGCCGCGGCGTGTGGCCAAGCCGAAGTGACCTGAATCTTGCGGCTCGCGCGGGCGCGCTGGCGAGCGCGCTCTCGGGTGCCATGGAAGGGCTGCCCATGCCCGCGCCGCTCGTCGAGCTCACCGAGGACGGCCTGTTCTGCCGGGCAGGCGGGTTTTATATCGATCCCTGGCGACCCGTCGAGCGGGCTGTCATCACGCACGCGCACGGCGACCACGCGCAGGCGGACAGCGAGCATTATCTGGCGGCGACGCCAGGGCTCGGGGTGCTGCGGCTGCGCGCCCTTCGAGCCGGTGCGCTGCCACACCTTCATCAGTGAGTCGACCTTCGGCCTGCCGGTCTATCGCTGGGCCCCGCAGACGGAGATCTTCGAAGATATCAACGCCTGGTGGAGTGGCAACAAAGCGGCCGGCAAGGCCTCGCTGCTGCTGTGCTACGCGCTCGGCAAGGCCCAGCGGATCCTCGCGGGGGTCGATGCGAGCTGCACAGGTCCGGCGAGCGTTGCTGGAAGGGCTCGTGACGACGCTCGGCTCGTCGACGGTCACGACCTCGCACTTTTCACCGACTATACATTCGCGGTGTAGCGAAACGGCGAACTGGTGCCATTTTGTAAGGCGTACTCAAGATTGACCGACGAGGGGATCCGCCAGGTCGACGCATTCGTACGAGCGCATACCCGCGAGCAATTCGGGCCGGTCCGCGTCGTCGACCCCGAGCTTGTGTTCGAGATCGGCTTCGAGGGCATCGCCCGCTCGACCCGCCACAAGTCCGGCGTCGCGGTCCGCTTCCCTCGCATGCTGCGCTGGCGGCAAGACAAGCGCGCCGAGGAGGCGGACGCGCTCGAGCGTTTGCTCGCGCTGCTGCCCGGGGCAGAGGGAGCAGAGGGAGCGGAGGCTCCGAATGTTACTCCGTGAACACGAAGGTCACCTTCATGATCACGCGGTAGGCCTTGATCTTGCCGTCGACGACCGAGAGCGACTGCTCCTTGATCCACACGCCCTCGATGTTGCGCAGGGTCTGGGAGGCCCGGGCGACGCCGGCTTCGATGGCGTCCTGAAAGCTGGTGGGGGACTGCGAGCTGAGCTCGATGATCTTGGCGACGGTCGTGGATGACGGGTTCATGCGCGTGACATGGCCCTGGCTGCGCGAGCCGGCAAGCATGCATACGCGGGCCAGGAGCAATCCGGTCGTTGTCGGCGCTGGCGCGGCTTCATCGGGAGCCTGCGCGGAGGACGCGGTGGGCTCCCATGAGGCGTGCAAGCCCAACCATCCGACCTTAACGATGCACTCGCGCGCGTGGGCATGTTCGGCTCGCCGCTGATGATCTAGCGGTTGCTGCCGTACAGGTCGCACCGCCCGTCCTCCGCGCCGCTGCCCACGTTAAAAATGAGCCCAGCCCCGAGCTACCCGTCGCACGGCCAGTGATAGCTACCAGGGTGACTTGGGTGTCATCGCTGTGGCTCCAACGCTTTCGCGTTTCAACTCTTCGTGCTTTCGCTTATTCTTTTGGCGAGGGGCCGAGCCCTGCTTGCGGAGCACAGTACCGAATGTCGGCTTCGTGAGTGACGCTCGGCGAATGCGAAGAAGGTTCTATTGATGAGCGAATACTCACAAAGCTTCCGACTTCTTGATGGCGAAGGCGAACTGCGTGCCTTGCTGCGCGCCCATGACTGGTCGACTACGCCCCTCGGGACGCCAGAGAACTGGCCGCCGGAACTTGTGACTGTGGTGGGCCTCATGCTCAGCGCTCGCTACCCGGCCGTGGTCGTGTGGGGTCCGGAGCACACTTTCCTTTATAACGAAGCGTACGCCCACATTCTGGGTGCCAGGCACCCCGCTGCGCTGGGGCGGTCTTTTGCGGACGTATGGCCCGAGGTTTGGGCCGAACTCCGCCCGACCGTGGAAGCCGCCATGGCGGGGCAGTCTGTCCTTCTGGAAAACGAGCCGGTAACCGTCTCGTCGCATGGCGTTCCGCAGCAGCGATGGTTCACGTCCTCCTATACATCGGTCCGTGATCGGCATGGGAACGTCCTGGGCATGTTCAATGCAGGGTTCGAAACGACTGCCCATGTCTTGGAGGAGCGCCGGTCCACCTTTCAGTTGGCGATGGCCGATCGCTTGCGCTCCCTGAGCTTGCCGCAGGACATCGTGGCCACGGCAAGCGAGATGCTGGGCCAATACCTGGATGTTTCGCGGGTCGCCTATGCCGAGATCGACAACGTC
>JAYUXQ010000152.1:0-13210 GCA_043752905.1 Nannocystis sp.
GTGAGGACGGTGCGGAGGATCGGCAGGGCGTCCTCGGGCGGGAGCTCGCCGCGCTTGAGGGTCTGGAGGCGCTCCTCGGCGAGCTCGTCGAGGTCGAAGCCGAGGCTGTACAGGGAGATGACGCCGTCGGGGTTGTGGGCCCGCTCGCGTTGCTCGGCGTCGGCGCGGCGAGCTGCCTCGCGGACCGCCTGGAACGAGGCCCAGCGGTAGGTGCGTAGCCGACCGGCCTCGCGCACCCGGGCATCTCGCCCGCCTGTGCATCCACGCGGCCGCTCGCCAGCGGTCACCAAGTCGCCGAGATCGCTACGCCCGCCGCCGAAGGTCGAGCACCTGGCGGCCAGCGGGCGGGCCACCCCGGTCTGCCCGCCGGACGGCCCCGACGCGACCCCGGCTCGCGCGCCGCCGATGCCCGCCTGGCCCTGTTACGCCCCCGACCTGGGCATGCCGCGGGCGGCGACGCCGGCGTGCTCGCCGGTGTGGGCGCGGACCGCCGTGACGTCGTGCCCGCCGAAGGCCCGCTGGATCTGCGCGAGGAACGGCAGCGGACGGCGCGTGTTTAGCGCTCCGGTGCTATTCCTGACTGCGGGCCAAGCGAAGACCCAGGCCACGCTCGCGGAGGCTCGGCGAGTCCGCGAGACGGTATGCCGCGCGCACCTCCTTCGCCTGGTCGTTCCAGCCGCCGCCGCGATCGACCCGGTGAGCACCCACGCGGAGGCTCGCGGACCCCAATGATCGGTCGCGTCCTCGCGCCGACGCGCGATCCAGGGTCGCGCGATACTGCCGGATGAGGATATTTTTTGACGCGTGGTCCGACGAAATCGCTGTGATGCGGCGCCGGGAAGGGGTGGTTCGCGCCATCGCGCCGAGGATCGGGCCGATGCGCCATTGTGAGTGTTGATCATTCGGTCGTCCGCACGTATGTTCGCTGCGTTCGGTTCATGGGGTCGTTCTCGCGGCGCGTGTATGCGCGTACGCGGGGCGCTGCGACGCGATGCGACAGGTCGCCGCGCGACAATGGTGCCCCGACCGATCGATCGACGAATCACGAGAGGACGGGCACGTGGCGAACGAGAACACCAAAGACGGAAAGATCGCGGGCAACAGGGACAAGATCGCGGTGAAGGACCTGGAGGTCGCAACCGAGGCGATGAGCCCCGGCCCTCGCCCCGATCAGGGCGCGCTGGCGGACGTGCTGGGGCCGCGGCCCGACCAGGGCGCGCTCGGCAAAGAGGAGCTGATGGGCCCGCGGCCCGACCAGGGCGCGCTCGGCAAGGAGGCCCTGCTGGGCCCGCGGCCCGGCCAGAGCGGGCTCGAGTCGATGGCCGGTCCGCGGCCCGACCAAGGCGCGCTCGAGGCGATGGCCGGTCCGCGGCCCGACCAGGGCGCGCTGCTCGGCAAGGTCCGCGCGGCGAGGATCCAGTCGACCGGCGCGCCCGAGGCGTGGCAGGGAGAGGACCCGATCGCGGGGCGGATCGAGGCGCTCGATGCCCGGCTCGATGCCGTGGCCCAGCGGATCAAGGCGGCCGATCTGCGCCGCCTCGAGGGCCTGGCCGACAAGCTCGACGCGCTGGTCGGCATGCTCGAGCGTCGCAGCTGATCCGCCGCCCATGCGGCGAACATGCGCGCCCGGCCCGGCCGGGCGCGCCGCGTGAATCTCAGGGCCCACGATGACCCCGCACCAAATCACCGTACCACTCCGCGCCGATATCTACTCACCCGCCTGGTGGCTCGCGTTCGCGGGCTGGACCCGCCACGGACGCGACCCGGTGCTGCTCAAGGGCGCGCTCGGCCCGCGCTGCCCCGGCAGCGGGGAGATCGACCGCGCGGTCCGGCGGCTGCACGCGAGCAGCGGGGCCGGGCGGCGCCTGCGGATCTACGTCGGTGACGCGCGCCGCGACGACCTCGCCCAGCGCGTGCTGGCGGCGCCGCTGCCGGCCGACGTCCCGGTGTTCACGGCGATGCAGCGCACCACCGGCGCTGAGCGCCTCGCGTTCGTCGTCAACGACCTGCAGGACTGGAGCCCGCCGCTGACAGAGCACCTCGGCGAGCTGCTGATGTCGATGGCCGGGCAGCGCGGGCTGCCGCCGTTCGGCGCGGAGCAGATCCTGTTCGCCGGCAACTATGCGGGCACTCCGTTCGGCGCGCACCAGGGGTTCGAGCACGCGTTTTTGTGCCACCTCGGGCCGGCCGACAAGATGTTCTATCTGTGGTCGACGGAGACGTTCCGGGCGCTGACCGGCGGGACCGCCGACGTCGCCGACTACACGCAATTGCTGCCGCACGCGATCGCGCTGCGTTTGCAGCCCGGCGACATCCTGTATCTGCCGGCCTACTGGTTTCACATCGGCACCCAGCGCGAATACTCGTGCAGCGTCGCGGTCGGAATGTACGACTATCCGCTCGAGCGCTGGCTCGGCCAGGCGCTCACGCGGGCGGTCGCGGCGGCGGAGCCGGGCCAGATCCAGGCGTACGCGCCGCCCGGCGAGGTCGACCCGCTGCGCGCCCGCCTCGCGGCGCTCACCGGCCCGCTGACGCAGGCGCTGACGCAGGCGCTCGCCGAGCAGTGGCACCGCTGCGCCTCGAATGCCGGGTTCATGCGGCGGCGGGCCGACGTCGTCGACGCGCCGTGGCTGGCCGCGCGCGACCGGGTGCGGGTGCGCCGGCCGTTCCAGGTGTGCTGGCAGGTCAGGCCCGGGGGCGGCGTGATCGACGTGTATATCCGGCACGCGCGAGTGCCGGTGGTGGCGCACGCGGCCTGGCCGGTGATCTTCCGCGCGCTCAACGGCGGGGCGACGCCGCTGGTCAATGAGCTCGTCGACCTGCTCGGCGCGCCGTGGACCGCGGACGACGCGCTCGCGGTGATCCAGGCGCTCGCCGGCACCGGCGGGCTGGAGCGGGCGACGTGAGCGCGGCGCTGGCCCGCCACGGCGGGCGCCCGGCGATTGACCCGGCGCAGCAGATGGTCGGCGTCGGACGCTGGCCCGACACCTGGCCCGAGGACCTCGCGGCGGTCGCCGACGTGCTCGGCTCGGAGCGCGAGCCGTGGGGCTTCCTGCACCCCGAGGTCACGGCGTTCGAGCGCGAGTACGCGGCGGTCGTCGGTCGCAAGCACTGCCTCGCGGTCGCCTCGGGGACCGCCGCGCTGCACCTCGCCGTGGCGGCGCTCGACGTCGAGGCCGGCTCGGAGGTGTTGACGCCGGCGCTCGGCTACGTCGCCAGCGCGACCTGCATCCTGAATCACAACTGCATCCCGGTGTTCGTCGACGTCGACCCGCACACCTTCAACATCGACCCCGCCGCGATCGAGGCCAAGATCTCGGCGCGGACCCGGGCGATCGTCGCGGTCGACCTGCTCGGGCTGCCGGCGGATCTCGTTGGGATCGAAGCGGTCGCGCGCCGCCGCGGGCTGGCGGTCATCGAGGACGCCGCGCAGTCGCAGGGCGCCCGCCATCACGGCCGGCGCGCCGGCGCCCTCGGGGACCTCAGCGCCGTCAGCCTGATGCCGAGCAAAAACCTGCCCGGCTGCGGCGAGGGCGGCCTCGTCACCACCGACTCCGACGCGCTGTTCAACAACCTCCGCGGGCACGCGTCGCTCGGCATGAACCTGTGGTCCGCGGCCGGACCGCGGCCGGTGTCGTTCCAGCTCGGCTTCAACTATCGGCCGACGCCGACCAGCGTCGCGTTCGTGCGCAGCCAGCTGCGCCGGCTCGACCGCTACCAGGCGGCGCGGGTGGCCCACGTCGCGGCCTTCGAGGCGGCGCTCGGCGAGGTGCCGTTCCTTCAGCTGCCGCGCTGCCCGCCCGGGCGCACGCACGCCTATCAGATGTACAGATTGCTCGTCGTGCCCGAGGCGCTCGGCCTCGAGCCGGGGCTCGGCCGGCCCCTGCGCGACGCGGTGGTGTTCCTGCTGCGCGGTGAGGGGGCCGTGTGCGCCTTCTGGGAGACCCAGAGCCTGCCGGCGATGGACGTGTTCCAGCGCCGCGTCGGCTACGGCGGCGGGTGCCCGTGGACCTGCCGCGGCGGCTCGAGCGTGCGCTACGACCCCGCCGATTATCCGGTCACCGCGCGCATCCTCGACACCTATTTCATGGCGCCGATCTGCCGCGCGACGCACGACCGCGGCTTCGTGCTGCGCCAGGCCGAGGCGTACCGCAAGGTCGCGGCGCACCCGGACGAGGTCCGCGCGCTGTGCCTGCGCATCGCCGCCGCCGGCGGGCTCGAGCGCCTCGTCGGCAGCTCGATCTTCACGCCGGAGCGCCAGCGCGGGCTCGTGCTGCCGCCAGGAGGCGCGCCGCGTGTGGGATGAGCTGCCGTGGCTCGGCGTCGGCCAGCGCTGGGACGGGCCGCAGGACCGCAAGCGCCTGCGCTACCTCGGCGACGGGCTGTCGTACTTCGAGCCCGCGCTGCCGATGGCGCCGGGGTGGCGGCCGTCGGGTGTGCCGCTGCTGGCGCACAGCTCCGAGCTGGCGCTGGCGACCTCCGGCGCGCTAAATCCGGGGATGCTCCGCCGCCTCGCCGCCGAGGTGCGCGAGCTCGGCTCGCCGTGGGCGGGCGAACATTTCTGCCTCAACTCGACGATCGACACCGGCGACCTCGGCTACAACTTCGCGCCGCTGCTCGACGCCCCGACGATCGCGGCGACGGTCGCCAACGTGCGCCGGGTGCAGGCCGCGTACGGCTGCCCGCTGGCGATCGAGGCCGGTCCGCGGTACTTCGCGTGGGCCGGCTCGGCCGACGATCACGCGTGCATGGCCGAGGTCGCCCGCCTCACCGACTGCGGCATCATCGTCGACCTCAGCCATCACCTATGCACCGCGTTCAACCTCGGGCGCGCGCCGCAGGACGGGCTGTCGCCGGCGGTGCTCGAGCGCACCGTCGAGCTGCACCTCACCGGTATCGGGGCCCATCGCACGCCCGGGTTCTTCCACGACTGCCACGACGTCCCGGTGCCGGAGGAGGCGTGGAGCCTGCTGGCGTGGGCGCTCGAGCGGACCCCGCGGCTGCGCGCCGTGACCCTCGAGCACAGCGCCGCGGTCGCCGACGACGCCTACGAGCGCGACCTGCGGCGCCTGCAAGCACTGGTCGCGCCGCGGGGGCCGACGTGAGCCGCCGCCCGGTCGAGGCCGCGTACGTGCGCCTCGTGCTCGACCCGGGCTTCGCGGCGCGGCTCGCCGTCGACGATGCATTCGCGGCGCAGCTCGGCCTCACCACGACGGAGCGCGACGACCTGCGCCAGATCTGCGGGCCGGCGCTGGCGGTCGAGCGCCGCGGGCGCTGGCGGTCGCTGTGGGCCCGCGTCGCCGTCCAGCTGCCCGCCACCGCGGCCCGGCTGCGAGCCCGGCGCGGCGAGGCGGGCATGACGGCGCTGTGGCACGCGTACTTCTCGGGCGAGTTCTGGGCGCTCGACCAGACCCTCGACGTGCCGCCGCACGGGCCCGGCATGGAGATGGCCTCGACCGTGCGCCTGCTGCTGCGCCGCCTCGCCGAGCAGGAGCCCGGGCCCGCGAGCGCGCTCGAGCGCGACCTCTGTGAGCTCGAGTACCACCGCTTCCGCGTCCGCGTGCTGGCCGACGGCCCGGCCGCGGGGGGCAGCGAATTCGACCTCGAGCTGGCGCTGCGCGGGCCGCAGTTGGCCGCGCAGGACCTGCTCGCGGCAGAGCCTGTCCTCTGGGACATCTCCGCGACGGGCGCGCTGCGGTTCACGCGGGCGGGCGCGCAGCCGGTCGCGCTGACGCTCGCGCCGGCGCTGCTGGTGTGTCTCGACAGCAACCGCCTCAACCGCTACCACACCGCGTCGACGCTGTACTTCACGCTCGGCGACCAGGCCGCGGAGATCAACGCCGCCCACGCCGCGCTGCTGGCCCGGCCATCTGCGACCTCGCCGTGGTTCGTGCCCGACGGCGCCGGCTGGCGGCTGCGGCCCGAGGTGTACTTCCGGCCGACGCCGTCGCTGCTCGACAGCCAGACCCACCTCGGCTTCGTGGCGCGCACCGGCGGGGCGACGCGGGCCCGCCTCGCGGTCGACCGCGCGACCCTCGCTACCCTCGGCGCGGTGCTCCCGCGGCTGCGCGCGTCGCTGTCGCGCGACGAGATCTTCGCGGGCCTCGACCCCGCCGGCCGGGCCCTGCTCGCGCGCTTGCTCGCCGCCGGCCTGGTCGTCGAGCGGCCGCTGCAGCCGCGACGCCGCCCGCGCGACTTCGGGGTGACGCTGGTCGGCCACGCCTGCCTCGCGCTCGAGAGCCCTGGCACGCGGGTGTTGATCGATCCGCTGCTGACGATCCGCAACCGGCCGGAGGTCGACGCCGCGGCGATCCTAGACGCCGGCGTCGACGCGATCGTGATCTCGCACTGCCACTGGGACCACCTCAACTTCGACACGCTGCTGCAGATCGATCGCCGCGCGACCGTGATCGTCCCGCGGATGCGCCACCCGACCTCGATCACCAACCTCGACATGGCCAGGCTGTGCGCCGAGCTCGGCTTCACCCGCGTCGTCGCGCTCGAGCCGTGGCAGTCGACCACCGTCGGCGACATCGTGCTGACCGCCCTGCCGTACCACGGCGAGAACAACGGCGAGGCCGGCGTGCACGACTGGATCACCTACCACGCGGCCCTCGGCGGGCGATCGGTGTGCGGGCTGGTCGACGCCTGCCGCGACGCCAGCGGCGACATGGACGCGGTCATGCACACGGTCCGCCAGCAGCTCGGCGCGGTCGACGTGCTGTTCGCCCCGTGCTCCGCGTTTCACTATCCGATCTCGAATTACACCCGCCGACCCTTCTTCGCCGGCGCGGGTCGCGAGCAGTACACCGGCGGCCCCGACGACGTCGCCCGCTGGGCCGCGATCGCCGGCGCCGGGGTGGTGGTCCCGTACGCGCTGTTCCACCTGCTGCCCGGCGACGCCGACGGCGACGCGGCCGCGGTGGCGATGGACGAATTTCGCAGCGGCGGCCTCGCCGAGCTGCGCGCCCGCCTGGCGGCCCCGCCCGCCGGACCGCTATGCGCGCTGCGCCCGGGCGACCGCCTCGGCTGGACGATCGGCGGCCCGGTGCGCTGGCAGCGGGACGCCGCGCCGCCGGAGGTCCGCCGGTGAGCGGACCGGTGGTCAACCCGACCCTGCGCCTGTGCCTCGCCGCGGACGGCTGCGCGGCGCTGTGGTGCACGCGCCGGGCCGGACCGCGCCGCCGCGACCTGTCCCGAAGGGCAGGTGCCGCGTTGCTGGCGATCGCCCGCGGACACGCGCCGGCGGAGCTGCTCGATCCGGACGCGCTGGCGTGGCTGGTCGACGCCGAGTTGTTGATAGGTGCGCCGGCGCCGGCGCCACGGTTCGCGCCGCCGATGTTGACGGCCGCGTCCTCGATGTCGACGGCCGCATCGCCGATGTCGACGGCCGCGTCGCCGCTATGGACCGCGTCGTCCCCGACCGCACTGACCGCACCGGTCCCGCCCGACCCCGATCACTACCTGGTCTTCGAGACAGGTGATGTCGAGCTCGAGCAGCGGGCCCCGTGGGGCGGCGCGTGGACCCGCTGGCGCCTGTCCGCCGACGCGGCCGCGGCGTTCGCCGACGCCCTCGCCGGGGCGCCCGTCGACGCCGGCGAGGCGGCCCCGCTGATCGCCTGCGGCGCGCTCGCGGGGCCGTCCGCAACGGCGCAGCGGCGGGCCCGACTCTGGCGGTGGCACGCGGCCGGACAGCGGGCCTATGCAGATGCCGGCGTCGCAGTGCTGCCCGACTGGCCGCCGCCCGCCGAGCTCGCCGCGCTGCAGACATATGCCCGCGCGCTGCTCGAGCGCGGCTACCTCGACGGCGACTTCGGGGTCGCGGGCAAGCAGCGCAGCCACGTCTTCGACGACCCCGCCCTGCGCCCGCTGCACGCCCGCGCCGCCGCGCTCGCGCGCGCCGTGACCGGCCGGCAGTTGGCGCCCTCGTACAGCTTCCTGGCGTTCTACCACCGCCGCGGAGGCCTGCCGGCGCACCGCGACAAGTCGCACTGCGTGGTGTCGATGAGCGTGGCGCTGCTCGCCAGCCCGGACTGGCAGCTGCAGTTGACGGACCGCGACGGGGCGCGCAGCGTGGTGTACCTGGCGACCGGGCAGACGCTGCTCTTCGACGGTCGACGCCACGCCCACGCCCGTCCCCCGCTCACCGACCCGCTGGCGATCTACCTCGTGCTGCACTTCCAGACCGACCCGGAGACGATCGCGTGAACCCAGAGATCACCGACCCCGAAGATCCGCGCGTCGCCGACGATCTCCCGAGCACCGGGCTCGTCGACCCCGAAGATCGTCCGCGCTTCGCCGAGCTGCGCGCGCGCCTGGCCGCGGCCGCGTGCGCCCGGCTGCACCCGCAGCTGCACGCGTGGACCGACGCCGCGGGGCGGCTGGAGCACGTGCTCACCGACATCGACGCCGCCCTCGCGCGCTGCAGCGACCTGACGATCGCGCGGCGCGACGCCCTGCGCTTCGGCGGCCCGGACGCCGCGCCCGCGGACTACATCGGCCGCCTGCTCGCGCACGACGGCGCCCACGCGCTCACCGGCCTGCGCTTCAAGGGCATGCGCCGCGACCACCCCTTCCTTGAAGTCGTCGCCACCGACCTCCCGCCCGACTCGCCGCGGCTGCCCGGGCTGCTCGCGGCGGTCGCCGCTGCATGGGCGCCGCTGGCTCCGCGGGCGCTGCGGCTGTTCGTCGGCAGCCACGAGGCGCCGCCGTCGCTGCCGTCGGGGGCGCGCCGCGAGTCCGACCTCCGCGTCCTGGTCGCGCCGGTCGCCGAGCTGCAGCAGCGTCCACCGCCGCCGCAGTACGACGCGCTGACGCTGCGCCGCTGCGTCGACCTCGAGTTCTATCCGCGGTTTCGTGCCGCCTACGGCGCCTTCAACGCCGGCCACCCGGCCCTCGCGGAGTCGATGTACCTCAGCACCGCGGAGGACCTGCAGCCGGTCGTCGCGGGCGGCCACCTGTACGAGGCGTGGCACGGCGAGCAGTGGGCCGGGCTGGTCGCGGCGGCGCGCGAGCGCTGCTTCGGCCGCGACAGCTGGCTCGTGCACGAGGAGCTGCTGGCGGCGCCGTTTCGCGGGCGCGGGCTCGGGCCGGCGCTGCAGCGCCGCCTGATCGACCACCTCGATCCCGCCGGCGGCGCCCTGCTGTACGGCACGATCCACGCAGACAACCCCGCGTCGATCGCCACCGCCCGCCGCGTCGGTCGCCTCGACGTCGGCGGCCACGTGTTCGTGATCTTATGACCCTCGGCGCGATGCTCACGCCCCGCTTCCTGCTCGCCGAGCGCGCCGGCGAGCCGCTGCTGGCCCATTTGCAGCGCGCCCACCCGCACATCCATGCGGCCGCCGCGAGCCTCGACCCGACGCCGCCGTGTCCACGGACGATCCGCGGCCCGGACGCGGGCGGCCTGCTGCGCTTCCCCGAGCACTACCGCAGCGTCGTGCGACCGCTCGCCGACGGGGCAGGCGCGCTGGTCGTCAAGGGCATCGAGCCGGCGCTCGCGGACTTCCCCGAGCTGGTCGCCTGGATGGCGAGCACGACCTTTCGCGGGCCCGCCAACGCCGGCCACGCGCCGATGCTCGAGCACCTCGCGCTGCGCGAGCACAAGGTCCCCGGCGCGCTGACGCTGCACGAGGCCGAGCGCGAGGCGGCGCTGGCGTTGCGGGTCCAGAGCTTGCACCTCGCACACTACGGCGAGCTCGCCCGCCTCCCGGTGCCGCTGGCGATCCACCGCTTCACCGGCGCGGGCCTCGAGCGCGCCGGCGCGGCCTGGCGGACGCACCTCTCGGCGGCCGCGCAGGAGCACCTACGCGAGGCGTTCGCGGGCGGCCTGGCCGTCTACACCTACGCGTACCCGGGCTGGCCGGTGCGGGTCCGGACCCACGAGCGGGCGCAGCCCGGCGAGGACGACGCGGCGCGGCGGCGCCGGCTCTCACACATCGACATCGCCGAGGTCATCGCCCGCTGGGTAAGTCTGTTACTGCGCCTGCTCCACCTCGGTTACATGCCATACAGCTATCACAACGAGACGCTCGGGGCCTGCTTCGACGTCGGCAACGCGTGCACCGACGGCGGCTTCGTCGACATCGACTCGTTGACGCCGATCTCCGGGCTGCGCGACGACGGCGAGGTGTTCGACGCGCTGGTCGCCAGCCTGTGCGGGCTCGACCGCACGATCGACCGCCTGCTGCCCGGCGACTGCGAGCGCGAGACCCGTGAGGTGCTGCGCCGCGGGCACGTGTGGGAGCTGTACCGCCGCGCGCTGGTCAGCGAGGCCCGCCCGGGCCTGACCCTCGACCCGCGGGTCCGCGACGTCATCGAGCCGCTCGAGTTCTCGCGGCTGCTGCTGCGCCTGCGCTCGCGCCGGCGCGCGAACTCTGATTTCCTCGGCTGAGCGATCACCGATATCGACGATCGCTCGATCACCGATATCCCTGACCGCGAGCTCACCGATACCGACGATCGCCCGATCACCGATATCCTCGGCCGATCACCCACCGATCAGCTCGAGGCCGAGGCTGGCGAGCGCGAGGCCGAGGTCGGTCGCGTAGCTCCACCGACTCTGCTCCGCGCCGAGGTACATCTCGCCGGCCGCCCCGCCCCACAGCAGCGCGACCGGCCGCAGCGCCGCGCCGTCGTCGATCGCCAGCAGCTTGCCGCTGTCGCCCGGCGCGCTGAACGGCTCGGGTCCGTCGCCGACCACCAGGTAATCCGTGAAGAACTCGCTGCCCGCCGACGACACCCAGCGGTACCCGAACGCGGCGATGCGCCCGCGCTGGAACGACCGCGTGCGACCGACGCTGACGACCGCGCGGCCGACCGGGTCCATGCCGTCCAGCGTCAGCTGCCACGCCGCGGCGAGCCGGCGCAGCTCGACCGTGCCGTCGTCGCGCAGGTACGGCATGCGCGGCTCGACGTCGTCCACACCGAGCCCAGGGTCGAGGGCGGCGAACGCCGCGTCGACCGAGTAGTACGCGTTCGGCTGGTCGACGCGGCCGCCGAAGCGCTGCTCGTCGGCGACCGCGAGCACGCTGGCCGCGGTGCGCCCGACCGGGCGCGCATAGCTGGTCGGGTGATACAGCAGCTGGCCGACCGCGCCGGCGACGTGCTCGTTGGTCAAGAACCCGGGGGTGCCGCGGGCGTCGCAGACGAAGCACGACAGCGTGCCCTCGCGCAGCTGGCCGCCGGGTCCGGTCGCCGCGAGCTGCGAGCCCGGCAGCAGGCGGTCGCTCCACCCGCGGAGGTACGCGCGCAGCTCGTGGCGGGCCGCGTCCAGCGGCGACGGTGGCTGCAGCTGCGCGACCGGCAGGCGCACGCGCGTGCCGTCGCCGAGCTCGGCGAGGAGCGACATGTCGAGGTCGGCGGAGCTCTCGATCACCGCGACGGGACAGACCTGGCCGGCGGGTCCGGTCAGCTCGCGCGGGACCAGCTGCGCCGGCGCGACCCACTTCGCCGCGATCTTGTAGCGCACGAACACCAGCAGCCCGGGCGCGCCGCCCTCGACGTGGCCGAGCGCGGTGCCCAGCACGCCCGGCGTCGCGGTCAGGCGCGCATGGTGATGGTCGCGGATCTCGAGCAGATCTCCGAGGCTCTGCGCCGGTCGTGTCATCGCTCGAGGATAGCGTGATCGCGGATGTACTTGGCGGGCGGCTGATGCACGAAGCCGACCCGCCAGGCCGCGCGCCCCGGCGCGCCCGCGCCCGCGACCGCGACCCCCGGCGGCGCCACCAGCACCTCGCGCGACGCCAGCGTCAGCGCCACCGACCGCCCGTCCGCGCCGCGTAGCGCGACCGCACGGGGCTCGGGTCCGGCGAACACTAGCGAGCCGCCCAACTCACTATCGACCTGTCCGATGAGCCAGGTCCCGGAGTCGCTCGCGCGCAGGCGACCGAGCAGGGCGACCGCGCCGCGCAGGAACACGGCGGTGCAGCTCCCCGGCCCCGCGTCGGCGCCCCAGGTCGGCCCGTCGGCGACGCGACAGGCGACCGGCGCGAGCTGCAGCGCGCGGTCGAGCCACTGCCACCACGCGGGGTCGGGCGTGTGCGGACCCGCGGTCTGCACGGACGCGACGGTCGGTCCGCCGGCGACGCGTCGCCACAGCTCGATCCCGCGGTCCGAGGCGACGTGCTCGAACTCCGGGAGCGCCTCCGGCGGGGGCGCTCCCGGCGTGAAGCCGGCGTCGACGTAGAGCCCGCCGACCACGATGTTGCGCAGCAGATAGGCCCGACCGGCCCGCTTCGAGGCCGGCGACATCTCCCAGTCGGACAGGTCGTTCCAGCCGAGTGCGATCGGGACATCGTCGGCGGGTCCGAGCCGGCGCACGTCCGCGGTGCGGATCCGCGGGTGCCCGAGGTCGTCGACGACGTCGAAGCCGAGGCAGCGCTCGGGCCCGAACAGCGCGCAAAGCCGCGAGAAGTTGCGGCCGCGGGCCGTGCCGAGCTCGACGATCAGCCCCTCGGCGGGGATCCGCCGAATCACCACCGTGCGGTCGAAGACCTCGCGCACGTGCGCCTCCCACGGGCCCATCGCGCGCCGGCGAATATAGTCGGGCTCCTTATCGACCAGGTCGGCGCTCGCCATCCGGCGTATCGTAGGCGATCCACGGCTGCTACGATGCGTGATCGATGGTGGCATTTCAGCTCGCCGCGCTGCGGCCCAACGTGCTCTGTATCGTCCCGCCGTATGCCACCGATTGCCCGCCGGCGGGGGCCGCCGCGCTGCTCGGACACCTCAAGCACCACGGGTGCCATGAGTTCGATTTCGTCGACCTGCGCCTGTGGGCGCCGCCCGGGTACGCGCCGACCTATCGCAACATCGGCGCCGACGCCGAGAACTTCGTCATCGACGTGCCCCGGCTCGCGCGCCGCCGATGCCCGCCTGGCCCTGTTACGCCCCCGACCTGGCGCAATAGAATCGAGCCCTCACTTTGGGCCAACTTTGGGCCATCCTGACCACTTCTGACCACTCCTGGGCAAACCGCCTCCCCTTCAAAAGCCCCGATTTGTGGAGATCCACGGCGTTTCGCGGAAGTGGGGGCTTTTGGAGGGAGGCGGCTCGGTTAGGGCTTGAAGTCGCAGTGCAGCACGCCCGCCTGGTGCGCCGCCGCCAGCCCACGTCCGGCTTGCAGGAACATCGCCACCACCTCCGGCCACGGTCGGGGCTGGCGCAGCCACTGGCGCAGCGTCTGCCCGCGCACGAACTCCATGGCGAT
>JAYUXQ010000153.1:0-2148 GCA_043752905.1 Nannocystis sp.
GGCCCGGTCCACGAGGGCATGACGCTCGCGGGCATCTGGAAATTGCCGATCGTGTTCGTCGTCGAGAACAATCAATACTCGATGGGCACGCCGCTCAAGCGCACGCTGCCGGTCGAGGACATCACGTCACGCGCGGCGGGCTACGGGTTCAAGAGCGACCGCTTCCACGTGACGAGCGTCGCCGAGACCCGCGCGCGCATCGGCGCGGCGGTCAAGCGCGCCCGCGAGGACAATCAACCAAGCCTGCTCGAGCTGATCACGTACCGCTTTCGTGGTCACAGCATGTCGGACCCGGCCAAGTACCGGCAAAAGGAAGAGGTCGAGACCTGGCGCCTGCAGGACCCGCTCGAGCGGGCGCTGCTGGCCCTGCAACAGCTGCACGGCCTCGACGAGGCGGCGCTGGACAAGCTCGACGGTGAGATCATCGCGGAGGTCGACGCCGCCTACGAGGCCGCCGACGCCGCACCGCAGCCGCCTCCCGAGGCGCGCTTCAAGAACATCCTGGTGGGGGAGTAAGCCATGGCCATCCTGCAGATCCGTCAAGCCATCCGCGACGCCATGAAGGAAGAGATGCTGCGCGACGATCGCGTGTTTCTCATGGGCGAGGAGGTCGGCTACTACAACGGCGCGTACAAGGCCAGCGAGGGCCTGCTCGAGCAGTTCGGACCCAAGCGCGTGATCGACACGCCGATCGTCGAGACCGGCTTCGCCGGCGTCGGCATCGGCGCGGCGATGTGCGGCCTGCGACCGATCATCGAGTTCATGACCTTCAACTTCTCGGCGGTCGCGTTCGACCAGATCCTCAATAATGCGGCCAAGATCAGGCACATGACCAATGGCCAGTTCGGCGTGCCGATCGTGTTTCGTGGGCCCAACGCCGCGGCGCACATGCTCGGCTCGACCCATAGCCAGGCCTTCGAGCCGTACTACGCGCACATCCCGGGCCTCAAGGTCGTCGCCGTGGCGACCGCCTACGACGCCAAGGGCCTGCTCAAGTCGGCGATCCGCGACGACAACCCGGTCATCTTCCTCGAGAGCGAGCTGATGTACTCGGTCAAGGGCGAGGTCCCCGACGAGGAGTACACGATCCCGATCGGCAAGGCCGACATCAAGCGCGAGGGCAAGCACGTCACGCTGGTCACCTGGGGGCAGGGCGTGCCAGTCTCGCTCAAGACCGCCGAGCTGGCCGCGAAGGAGGGCATCGAGGTCGAGGTGATCGACCTTCGTACGCTGCGCCCGCTCGACACCGACGCGATCATCGACAGCGTCAAGAAGACCAACCGCGCGGTGGTGCTGTTCCACGACTGGCCCTACGGCGGCGTCGGCTGCGAGGTCATCGCCCGCATTCAAGAGCTCGCCTTCGACCACCTCGACGCGCCGGTGCTCCGCGAATGCTACGAGGACGTGCCCTTCGCCTACGCCGAGAA
The DNA here is from genome assembly GCA_043752905.1 of Nannocystis sp. Classification (GTDB taxonomy): domain Bacteria; phylum Myxococcota_A; class Polyangia; order Nannocystales; family Nannocystaceae; genus Nannocystis. The sequence goes on from JAYUXQ010000153.1 coordinate 1,428, forward strand.
CCTCGAGCGCCTGTGCCTGCCGACCCCCGAGAAGGGCCTCGCGGCGGTCAAGAAGGTCCTCTACAAGCGGGGCTGAGCAGCCTCGCGTTTTCCCCCCCGCAGCCCGCAGCAGCAAGGACGGCATCGCCATGGCAACCGTGGTTACACTCCCCCGCCTCAGCGACACGATGGAAGAGGGCGTGATCGCCAAGTGGCGGATCAAGCTCGGCGACAAGGTCAAGCGCGGCCAGATCATCGCCGAGATCGAGACCGACAAGGCGACCATGGAGTTCGAGTCGTTCGACTCGGGCACCGTGCTCAAGCTGGTCGCCGCCGAGGGCGAGGCCCTGCCGGTCGGCGCCACGATCGCGGTGCTCGGGCAGCCCGGCGAGGACCCGGACGCCGGCGGCAAGACCAGCGAGGCGAAGGCGAGCAAGCCGGTCGAGGGCACCACACCGATCCCCGGCACGGCCCCGCCCGAGGGCGCCCACGGCGAGGCGAAGCTCGCCGACCCGAAGGGGGACGCGGCCACAGCGGAAGTGAACGCTGGCGCCGGGGATGCCTCGGCGAAGCCCACCAGCCCCGAGGGACAGGTCGCAAAGGACATGCCCCAAAAGCCAGCCGCGAGCGACGACGGGCGGGTGCCGGCCTCGCCGCTGGCGCGTCGGCTCGCGCGCGAGCACGACCTCGAGATCGCGCAGATCCCCGGCACGGGCCCCCACGGGCGCGTGATCAAGGCGGA
>JAYUXQ010000154.1:0-5451 GCA_043752905.1 Nannocystis sp.
ACCCGCACGAATCTCGTCGCAGCCACCCTTGTCGGATCGGGCGACGCAGGGCAAAGTGGACGCAGATATGAAACGTGTGGCTATCGAGGGCGTCGCCGACCCCGTCGACGTGATGACCAATCAGCGGCTCTTGGATGTCCTGGTCCGCAGCGGCGTACCCCTCCTCATGGCCTGCGGCGGCAAGGGCCTATGTGCGACCTGCCACGTACATGTCGTCTCGGGCGCGCCCCAGCTGTCACCGCGGACCCCGCGCGAATCGCTGTCGCTGCGCATGCTGAGCGACCAAAAGCCTAATTCCCGACTCGCATGCCAGGCCAAGGTGCAGGGCGAGGGCATCACGGTCACGCTCCCGAACGGCCGCTACCTCACCGCGACGCGCGAGCTGGACGACCTCATCGGTCGGCGGGCAGAGCAGCGCATCCTCCACCCGGTCGACGGCCGTGTGCTGATCGAGGCCGGCAAGATCATCACACGCTCTCGCATCCGTGAGCTCGGCCACGTCGACGTCGACCTCGCCGAGATGCGCACTCGGTCATTGACCATGGGGTAATTCATGGCGCGCGATCCGCTGGCGGATATGTCGAGTCTAGTATATAAGCAATGAGATTAAGATGGGTACCGCGTCCGCCAAAGTCACCAACGGCGCTGGATCATGGCTCGACGCGCTTCGCCGCCGCTGGTCGACGCTCCTGCGCTGGTTCTCGCGCCCGGCGCAGTCGCCCCCCCAGGCCGCGTTGCCGGCGGCGCGCGAGTCGCTGCCCACCGGGGCGGCCACGTCAGTCGCATCGGCCGATTTGGTCGCATCGGTCGCATCGGTCGCATCGGTCGCATCGGCCCCTGCTGCATCGGCGATCGCAGAGTCTTCCTTGACCGCGGCGAGCTCCGCTTCCATGTCCGCGCCCGCGAGACCCGCCCCGTCCGCGTCGGTCATCATCCGGGCCGCGACCTCAGGGGTGTCGCCCGCACCCTCCTTGCGCACAAACCCGGTGTTGACGGTCCGCGTCGTCGAGCGCGCGTCGGACTCGATGCCGGCGCCGGTGACCGCGAGCGGCCCGGTGATGGACGCGCGCGACTCGGGGCTCGGGCAGATGAGCGTGCGACTGTTCTTTAGCAAGATGCTGGCCGCGACCCCCGACGGCCTGACGATCGACTTCACGCGCTGGGAGTCGGTCTCGGTCGAGCGCTTCTTCCTGGCGATCACCTCGCCGGGCCTGATCCGCCGCCGCGAGGCGCCGACCACCGGCGACGAGCGCCTGACCTTGCCGACCGCCTTCGATGGCTTCGAGTGGGACTGACCCGAGGAGAGCACGATGAACACCGAGATACAGACGATGTTGAGCGCGAGCGAGGGCCGATACCCCACGCGTGCCGAGCAGGCCGTGCTGCGCGACTGGGCGACGCGCCTGGATACCAGGCTGGAGGCCGTCGAGGCGCTGCGTAGCGCCGAGGAGGGCATCATCAGCCAGGCGGTCGACGAGGTGATGGTGACCTACCCCAACGTCGAGACGCACTACAAGAGCGTGCGCACCAGCTGCACCCGCGACCTGTCGCTGGTGCTGCGCTACTGCGCGCAAGCGCTGCTGCGCGGCGATGTCAAGTACCTCGACGACAGCCTGCTGACCTGGATGGCGACGATCCTGCGCGGCGTCGGGCTCGCGCCGCAATTCATCGAGGACACCTACCGCGCGCTCGGCCGGGTCGCCGCGCGCGAGCTGCCCCCGCAGGTCGCCGAGCTGCTGCGACCCTACATCGAGCGCTGCATCCAGGTCCTGCCCGGTCGCCCGGAGACCCCGTGAACGAGCGCCGCAACCTCAACTATTTCACGAGCCCGGACTTCGTCCGCCTCGACGTCAAGACCGGCGTGCTGCGCAGCCGCGGCGGCACCCGCATGATCGCCGTCAACGAGGACTTCCTGCGCGGCTTCGTCGCCGCCTGCGAGCACGAGACCGGCCCGGCAGCGGCGCTGGTGCTGCGTCGCTGCGGCGAGTTCTTCGGGCGCCGGCTGGCCCGTCGCTTCGAGGCCGAGCTCGGCCAGTTCGCCGCGGTGTCGCTACGCGACCGCAGCATGGCGGAGTTCGACGCGCTGGTTCGCGACATGTGGGACGGCTGCGGCCTCGGCCGCATCGAGATCGACTGGGACCGCGGCCAACACGGCTTCCTCCCGATCCGCCTCGCCGACAGCCCGATGCAGGACATCGGCCCCAGCGGCCACACCGGCGACGACATGTTCGCGGGGATCCTCTGCGGCTTCTTCTCGGGGTTCTGCGACGCCGACATGCGCAGCGTCCAGACCGGCGACCTGCGCCTCGGCGACAAGGAGGGCACCACCTTCATCGTCGCGATCGTCGAGGTCGTGCGCCGCGTCGAGGGCATGCGCGCCAATAAACAACGCCACAGCGAGATCGTCGCCGCGCTCGCCGGTTAGGAGACCCATGGAGCACGAGCTGCGCGCCGCGCCGACGACCGTCCTCGGGCGCTATGTCCTCGGCCAACGGCTCGCCGCCGGCTCGCTCGGGACCGTGGTCGCCGCGACCGACGCCCGCACCGGGCGCGCCGTGGCCGTCAAGTTCTTCGACGGCGCCTCCGACAACTACGCCGCCTGGGTCGACGAGATGCGCCTCGCCGTCCGCCTCGCCCACCCGCACATCGTCGCCTGCATCGACGCCGGCCACGACGACGCCTGGGGCCTGTCGGTGCTGGTGTTCGTGCGCGCGATGGGCGGCTCGCTGCGCCGCGCGCTCGCCAGCGGCTGCACCTTCGACGCCCCGGCCCTGCATCGCCTGTTGACCGAGATCTCGGCGGCGCTGGCCTTCGCGCACGAGCTGGGCGTCGTCCATCGCGACGTCAAACCGGAGAACATCCTCGCGCTCGAGCGCCTCGGCGAGCCTCCGTGGGCCCTGACCGACTTCGGCGCCGGTCGCTTCCTGCCGCGCGGCGCCGCCCTGCGTTCGCTCGCCGGCTCGACCGGCTACATCGCCCCGGAGGTGACCCTCGGGACCGCCGACGCGACCTCGGACCTGTACTCGCTCGGCGTCGTCGCGCTCGAGCTGTACACCGGCGAGCGCGGCGAGCTCCCAACGCGCACCGAGTTTCGTCTGCGCCATCGCGGCGGCGACGGCCCGGCCGCGATGATCGCCCGCCTGCTCGCGCCCGACCCGAACGACCGCTTCCCCGGCGCCGCCGGCCTCGTCGCCGCCCTCGCGGCCGCGCCGGCCGGCTTCGACGTCGGCCGCACCCTCGACGGCACCGCCTGGCTGCTCGCCGGCGACGAGGTCTCGCGCCGCTGCCCCGAGACCGGCAGGCTGCTGGCGATGGGCCGGGTGCCCCGCGCGCGTCGCTTCATCCACGAGGCCGACGAGGACACCCCGATCGTCGCCGGCGACCGCCGCGTGGTCGGCCTCGACCGCCGACCGACGACCTTGCTCGCCAGCGACGAGCGCTTCGCGGCCTTCGTCGCCTCGCGCCGACACGCCGCGATCTGGCTGTTGCAGGCCGGGCAGCTGGTCCGCTCCGACCTCGCCGGCGAGCGCGTGCACTGGCGCGTGCAGCTGCCGGACGAGTGGCTCGCCGCGCTGTGCCCGGGCCCGCCTGCCGACGGCCTCACCGGCCTCACCATCTCGCACGACCAGGCGCTGCTCGGGCTGCTCGGCTGCCCGGTGCTGCTGCTGGTCACCCGCGTGCCGCAGGGGCTGCGCCTGGCCCCCCTGCGCGCCCCGGCCCCGCTGTACGCGCTGCTGCGCGGCGGCCCCGAGCTGCTGGTTCATTGCGGAGACGTCGACTCGGCGACGCTGCTGCGCGTCGAGGGCGACGGCCTGCACCTGTTGCACCGCCGCGCGCTGCCGGTCGACTGCGTCGGCGTGAGCGCCGGCCCGCAGAGCCCGCGCCTCCACGACCTCGTGCAGGTCCCGGAGACCCATGGCTGAGCTGGAATGGATCGAGCGTACGCTGCTCGCGGCTGGCCTGATCTCGCCTGGCCGGCTCGCCATGTGGCTGCACGGCTGGCAGCGCGACGGCTCGCTGCTGCGCCACCTCGTCGCCCGCGGCGTGCTCGACTCGACCGCCGCGCGCACGATCGCCGCCGTGATCCAGGGCTACGTGCAGATGACCCCCGAGGCGGTGGTGCGCCTGTTTCGCGCGACCGATGGCGATGTCACGGCGGACATGCCCGAAGAGCCAGGTCCCGCGCGCGAGCGTGCGAGCGAGCCGCCACCGCGCCACGCACCACCGGCCGCCCGCGTCGCAACGCGACGCCTGGATGTCTCACGGGACATGTCCTCCGGGACACTCGCGGCGCCCGCCCCACTACCGGCCAGCGCATCGGCCCCGACGATCCCCGAGACATCCCTGGCGGGTGCGTCGGTCGCGACGATCCCCGAGTCGCCCCCGCGTCGTCGCGCCGACGTCACCCCGGAGCGGCCGACCCCCGAGTCGCCGCGCCGTCGCGCCGATGTCCCCCCGGAGCGGCCCGCCCCCGAGTCACCCGCGCGCCGGCACGTCCATGTCCGTTCAAACAGGCAGGTCCCGCTGGCGAGCTCGCCGGCGCTGCGGGCCGCGGTCGACCTCGCCCTGAGCTCGAGCGGTGGCGAGCGCCCGCTGTGGCCGGCGGTGGGCGAGCGCTTCGCCGGCTATCAGCTGCAACGCCTGCTGCGCAGCGGGCCGGGCTACGCGATGTACCACGGGCGCAACGACGAGCGCAGGGTCGTGATCAAGCTGCTGCGCGCCGGCGAGGCCGCGGTGCAGCGGGCCGCCTACGCGCGCCTCGACCACCCGGCGATCGTGCCCCTGCTCGCCGCGGGCTCGTCCGAGGGCCTCGGTTACCTCGCCTTCGCCGATGACGCCGGCATCGGCCTCGACGAGTACGTCCGCGTGACCGGGCCCCTGGAGGCCGCGCGCGTGGTCCGGATCGGCGTCGCGGCGGCCGAGGCCCTCGCGGCCGCGAGCCGGGTCGGCGTCGTGCACGGCGACCTCGGACCCGAGCGCCTGCTGGTGTACAGCAGCGACGCGCGCGTCGAGCTCATCGACTTCATGGCCCCGATCGCCGACGACCCCGGCGCCCACGCGGTCCACCGCGCGCCCGAGCAGCGCGCCGGCGGTCCGGCGAGCCCGCGCGCCGACATGTACAGCCTCGGCGTCGCCCTGCACCTCGCCGCGACCGGCCGCCTCCCCGTGGGCCTCGGCCTGCGCGCGCCGCTGCCGGGCCTGCCGCACGCGCTCTCGGGCGTGATCGGCCTGCTGCTGCAACCTCAGCCCGAGCGCCGCCCCGCGAGCTGGGCCCACGTCACCGCGGCGCTGCTGGCCACCCGGCCCCGGACGCCGATCGAAAACCAGGCCTTTGGGACAGGTGACGAGGACACACCATGAGCGAGGCGATCGACATCGGGCTGCGCAACGTGCTCGCGGTCGCCGAGCGGGCGATCGCCGCCGCCGGACTCGTACCCTGCGCCCTGCCCG
>JAYUXQ010000155.1:0-2145 GCA_043752905.1 Nannocystis sp.
GGCCACCATTCACGAGTGCGTGCGATAGACGCTGTAGATCTCGGTGATGTGATCGGGGAGGTTGATCCTGGCGATGTCCTCGGCTTGGTCATCGGCTACGAGTGCGCGGTTGCGCTGCAGCGCCGCGCGCAGCTCCTCCTTGCCGATTTCGTTGTGGACCTTGCCGAACTGCGTCAGTTGCAACCAGACCAGGGTCTTGTTGACCCTGAGGGCCTCGCGGAGGTGGTTGACCCCGACCTGGGAGATATAATTGTGCAGCAGGTCGAGCGAGCGCAGCACGGTGTTGGTGCGCAGCATTTCGGCCAGCGAACGGGCGCCGTCGTCTCCGATGAAATTGCCGAGCTCGCCGACCGCGACGGTCGCCTTGGTGAAACCGAGGTCGAGCAAAACGATCGAGGGGTGCCCGGCGAGCGCTTCGGCGAGGGCCGCGGCGCCGCGCGGGCCGACGCAGTTGGACGCCAGCGAGACCCGGCGAATGGTGCGATTGGCCGCCAGGCCGCGGGCGACCTCTGCCACGCCCTCGTCGCCGAGGCGATTGCACGACAGGAACAACGACTCGAGCGCGCAGTCCTCGGCGAGAAAGCGGGCGATCAGCGGTGCAGAGCGCTCGCTGACGCCGTTGGTCCCGAGGTAGAGGTGGCGCAGGGTCTTGTTGGCGCCGGGGCCCATCAGCGCGCCGAGCACGGTCTCGAGGCCGGCGTCGAGCAGGCCGCAGTTGACGAGGTCGAGCACCTGGAGCTTCGTGTTGCTGCGCAGAAGTCCGGCGATCGCGGGCATGCCGGCGGCCTTGAGCGGGTTACGCTTGAGCCACAACGAGGTCACCCGCGTGTCGGTCGCCAGCGCCTCGCACACGTGGGCGAGCCCGGGCGGACCGATCCGATTCCCTGCGATGTACCAGCAATCCAGCGGTGAATCGCCGCGCTCGCGCAAGAACCCGGCGATCGCCGCGGCGCCGTCGTCACCGACGATATTGTTGCCGAGCAGGAGGCGCTTCACACGATCGGTGTGCATCATGGCGCCGAGCAGCGGGCCGATGCCCTCCGGGCCGACCACCTGCTTGCACAGGTCGAGCCGACCATCCGTGGTCATGGTGCCTTTATTAAAGGCGGTCTGGCGCTCGACCTCGGCGTTGCTGCGCAGGTGCCCGAGCAGCGGAGCGAGGTCGGCGAGCGAGCAGGGCACGACGGGCTCGGGCTCGGGCTCCGTGACCTGCCGTGAGACCGGCTGGTGGCGACGCGCGGCGATCCGCTCCGGCGTGTCCGCGCGGGCGGCCCGTAGCCGGCGCTGCTGCTCCTGGGCGCGCGCGGGGTCCATCTCCGCCAGCACACCGCCGATCAGCGAGAGGGCCTGACCGTAGCGTTGATAGGCGAGGTGGCGGGCGAGGGTCGCGGCGTCGGCGTCCTGGCGGGCGCGGCGGTGCGTGGGCGGGGGCGGCGAGGCGTCGTTGCGCCCGGCGTCGTTGCGCCCGGCGGCGATGCGTTCGGCGTCGATGCGTTCGGCGTCGTTGCGCCCGGCGGCGGCGATGAAGTTCGCCATTGCCTCATGCCCGAAGATCTCACCGGCGATGTCGCGTGCGAGGCGACAGGCCTTGTCGGGCTGGGAGCCGACGCGCGGCGCCTCGCGGGCGCACAGCGACGGCCACGTGGCGGTGCCCGTCGGCTCCGCTGCGATCACGCCGTGGGTCGTGAACAGCCGCAGCCGCCGGGCAGTGCGCTCGCTGGTGCCTGGCTTGGCGCGCTCGATGTCCGCGGCGGACGCGAGGTCGGCCTTGAGGCGCTGCGCGAACAGCTCGACGATCTCCTCGTGCACGGCGACCAGGGCGGAGGCCTCGGGGTGTTCACGGTCGGCGGCGCCGCGCAGCGCGTGGGCGTGCAGGGCGACGGCTTGCAGCTCACGCCAGCGGTCCTGGGCGGCCATCTCGTGCAGGACGCTCTGGAGCAGCGGGACGTCGATCGTGGCGGGCGATGCCTCGGAGCCCAGCGCGTCGCAGGCGAGGCCCAGCAGCGAGGCGCCCGGGTTCGGCGTGGTGACGGTCGCCGTCGCGGGGGGCCGCGCGTCCGGGTCGAGGAACTGGGCCGCGAACGCGTGGATCTCCGCGTAGGGCCAGGCGCCGGGCACGAAGTGGCCGCCGCCGTGTTTGACGAG
>JAYUXQ010000156.1:0-2139 GCA_043752905.1 Nannocystis sp.
GAAAACTTGACGGGGACTCGGCCTCGCCGCCGCTCAACCCGTCGCACGATCTTCAGTTGACTACCTGTCGCCGCCAGGCCGCGTCGGCGCTGCGCTGCGCTGCGGATCCTGGCCGTCGTCAACAGTACGCCCAGCGGTTCATGCAGCGCGCGCATCCGGCCGAGGTCGGGAGCGCGCAGTTCGGGCGGCAGGAGATGCTCCAGATCTGGGAGCCCGAGCAGATGGCGTACCGGACCGACCTCAAGCGCGGCCGTAGCTTCGACGTCCTGAGGATGGTCGGCGCGCTCGTGGCGATGCTCGGGGTCTGCGCGATGCTGCAGAACTGGTTCCCATACTGCTATGCGGGTCGCCGGTGCTGCCCGTGCTGCTCGGCGAAGGCGTCCCGCATCGACACGCCGCACGAGATCGTCAGCTACCTCGTGCGACAGGGCGCCCACGCCGAGTTACGGACGCCGGACGGCGAGAAGTTCCTTTTCCCCGCCAGCATGACGGGCCAATTTTCGGCGCTCGACGTCGCGGCGCCCGTGCAGGCACCGGCGGCCGGCGGGTTGATGGCACAGCTGCGAGCCGCCGCGACCGGCATCGCGGTGCTTCAGGCGGTTACGACCACCGCGTCGGCCGACGTGACGACGGCGGTCGGCTTCACCGTACCGACCTCCGACGGCGGGTACCGGGCTACGTCGACCGCTGGCGCCGCGGAGTGCTGGCTGAAAAATCCCAGGATCGAGACAGGCGGGCGAGGAACGCGCAGGACGCTCTTCCCGGCACGACAAACACCGTTCGCCACCGGGTCCGGAAACCCCTGCGGAAGACATTGCTGCAACACCTGCGGAAGATATTGCTGCAGCCTCTGCGGAAAGATTGTCGCCACTCTTTCGGAAAGATTGCCGAAGAAATCTCCGCAACCTCGGTACTATCAAACGCCCGAGGCCTGATGGACAGTCGAGGGGTGGACAAGACAGAAGCTGACCTTCGCGGGTGCTCAGGCCGCCAAGGCAGGGTCCGCGCGATCCCGGGGCACGTCGACCATGAAGGCGTGAGATCGCGCGGAGAGGCCGAGCTGCCGCCGCCGTTGCTTACCGTTCGAGACCTCGCCGTGCTGCTCGCCACGAGCAGTAGCGGCGTTTACTCCCGGGTCGCACGCGGCCAAATCCCCGGCGCCTTTCGCATCGGTCGAAGCCTTCGCTTCGACCGGCGGGTCATCGCACAATGGCTCTCGGCGAACAAGGCGAGCGCAGGAGGTCTCTCATGATCAAGCTGCGCCCGTGGAAGGAAACGAAGAATGAGTTTGAAGTCGACATCATCGTCAACGGCCCCAACGGCCGGACCTTGCGCAAACGCGTCAAGGCACCGGTCACGGGCAAGTCCAACGCGGAGCGATGGGCCCGCGCGATCGAAGGGGAGTTGCTCGCGCAGCTCCTCGCCCCTGAGCCTGAGCCCGAGAAGCCGGCCGTGCCCACCTTCGAGGAGTTCGCCGTGACGTTTCTCGGACTGTGCAAGGCCAACCGCCTCGGCGTGAACACGCTGATGAACTACGAGTTGCATCTGCGGCTTTATCTCGTCCCGGTGCTCGGCAAGCGCCGGCTCGACGAGGTCAAGCCCGCGGACATCACCGCGATCAAGGACTCGCTCATGGATAAGGCGCGCAACACGATGTGCGAGGTGCTCAAAACCCTCCGCCGCGTGTTCAACGCGGCGATTGACGAGAAGGTCCTCGAGCACGCGCCGCTGAAGTTCGACATCCCGGCGCGGGTTCACAAGGCACCGGTCGCCTACGACGAGGCCGACCAGGCGGCGCTGCTCGCCGCGGCCCAGGCGTTCGGGCCCGACTACGTCGCGATGGTGCTGCTCGGCATCGACGGTGGGCTGCGGCGCGGGGAGATCCTCGGGCTGCAGTGGACGGACATCAACATCAAGCGCGCCACCCTCACGATCCGGCACAACGTCGTACGCGGCAAGCTCGACGTCCCCAAGGGACGGACCGAGGACGACGTCAGCATGACGAAGCGCCTCGGTGAGGCGCTTGCCGCCGCTCGTCACCAGCGCGGCCCCTTCGTGTTCTCGACCGAGAGCGGCGAGCACTACAAGGAGCACAACATCAAGCGCTGGATGGAACAGCTCGTCGAGGCCAGCAAGATC
>JAYUXQ010000157.1:0-2139 GCA_043752905.1 Nannocystis sp.
CTATCATGTCGACATCCCCATCAACGCTGGCTTGGTATCTTACGAGACACGGCGCCCCTTCTTCCCCTCCATCGTGCGCCGATTTCGCTAGCCAATGAAGCAACTTGGCCCCGCCAGATCACCTGCGTTCGCCCTTTTTCTTCCGCCCGGTGTCCGGATGTGCGGGCGGCCGGCGGGCGTGTAGACTTGCCGTGATGTGGAAACAGGCATGCCTGCTGGTGTTCGTGCTCGCGTGCGGCCAGCGGCGCGGCGTCGACAAGGCGCCGAGCTGTGACACCTACGCGGCGAAGGTGGCCGATCTGAGCGATCCGGCGCCCGGGCAGCGAGGCACCGCGGTCGACAGTGCCCAGCGGGCCTGCGCGAACGGCAGGGTTTCAAAGACCGAGATGGCATGTGTGGAGAAGGCCGCCACCCGCGCGGATCTCCTCGCATGTACGATCGGACCGATGACTCCGCGCCCGACCGATCCTCCGCCCGCCGGTCCCACGAACGGCGTCACGCTCGTGGCCGTCCAGAACGCGGGGACGTTCAAGCCGATCGACCTCGCACTGCACGCGGATCAGCAGGCCTGGTACGACGAGCTCAAGAAGCGGGTTTCGGCATGCGCGACCGAGGAGGTCCAGACCCCGGGTCAGTTCGTGGTCGTCGTGACCTTCAGCCCGGAGGCTCCGGCGATCTCGCTCGGGGGCCTGCTGCAGCCGCTCTCGTTCTGCGTCAAGGAAGCGCTGTCCTTGAAGCAACCCGCGTCGGTGGGCAACGGTCCCGCCGAGTTCTACATCGACCTCGGAAAGTAGCGATCTGCAGGCTCGAAGCATCGCGGAGGCGCGGCTGTTCATGACTCTCGAGCCGTGCGGGTCGTGCGGGCATCAGGGCTTCGAGCACGCGAGCAAGATCGTCGCCCACGGTGACAGGCTCGCTGCGGTGGCGAGCGGCTACTGCGAGAGCTGCGGAACCCCGGCCGCCGCGTCGGCGATGCGGCCCCGCAGGTCGCTCACGGGGGGCTGACGGACGGCGCCGGCGTATACTGCTGGGTGATCGAGCCGTCGCAGGCGTCGATCTTGCGAGCGTTGCCGGACGCGGTGAGCGGGTTTGCGGCGGCAGGCGCCTTGAAGCCCTCGCCCGGCGGATGGACGGGCGGCGGGCCGCCGCCGGAGCGGATGAAGTCGCCGAGGCGGTACTGACCGCCGACGGCGACCTGGTCCATGTTGACGTACAGGCTCGACGTGGGGAATACGCTGCGCGTCATGTGGACGTCGTAGGTGCCGTCGCAGCAGACCGTCGACCGGAGGTCTTGCCAGATGAACGGGGCGTCGAACTGGCTGACCACCGCCTGGGCCGTGCGAAGCGGGTTGGCGATGCGCGCCGCGAAATAGGCGGTGTAGGTCACGCAGCTGTCCTTATTGTTGCTGCCGCGGTCACCGGCGCTGATCGCCTTGATCGAGCCGGGCGCCGGGGTGCCGCCCGGGGCCGCGGTGCGCGGCTCCCCCCTCGAGAAGCTGTTTAGCGGCTCCTTGGTCCAGCCGTGATCGATCGTCGACTCGGCGCCGTCATAGAAGTCGCTGAGCTTCTTGCCGTCGGTGCACGGCTTGGGCGCGAGCTTCTTGGTGTTCGCGTCACAATGAATCTTGAACGGCGCGATCCGCATGAAGCCGCGGTACTCCTTCGACACCACCCACGCGCCGGACTTGCCGTACACCCCGCCGCTGCTGAAGCTCTTGGGCGGGTTGCTGTTGGCCGACTTCGCGAGTCCCGCGATCATGAGTTCGAACAGGGTGACGTAGCCGCCGCCGAGCTCCGCCGCGGCCGTCTTCCACGGCTCTTGCTTGATCAAGAAGCCCGCGACGGTGGTCGGGTTGAAGCCGGCGATGTGCGCCGTGCTGAGGACCTCGGGCGCCTTGACCCAATAATTGGGACAGGGCTTTTTCCCCTCGTTCTGCTTCGGATCGCAGTCGGGCTCGCCGGTATCGTCGCCGCTGCTGCTGTCACCCCCGGAGTCGTCGCCAGTGCCGCTGCCAGTGCCGCTGCCAGTGCCGCTGCCAGTGCCGCTGCCGCTGCCGCTGCCGCTGCTCGTCGTGCCGCTCTCGTCGCCGCCCTCGTCACCGCCGGTTTCGCCCGCGGTCCAGGTGCCGCTGCCAGTGC
>JAYUXQ010000158.1:0-13159 GCA_043752905.1 Nannocystis sp.
CGGTCGCGCTGGGGGATCGCCGACCCGCTCGAGCATTGTGCGATCAACGTGGCGCTGTACGGGCCCGGCGTGGATACGTGGGTGCTGTCGGAGTACGGGCCCGACGAGGTCGAGCGCAGCGCCGACCGCCTTCACCTCGGGCGCAGCAGCGTGACGTGGGAGGGCGACTGTCTGGTGGTTCGCTTCGACGAGCGCACGGCGGTGCTCGGGCAGCGGGTCGCCGGCGTGGTCCGGCTGTATCCCTCGGCGTTGCCCGCGGCGCCGGTGCACATCGACCACCGGGCGCGGCACACGTGGTGGGGCGTCGCCCCGCACGCGAAGGTGGAGGCGACGCTGACGCACCCGGACCTGCGGCTGCACGGGACCGGGTATCACGACGCCAACTTCGGCGACGAGCCGCTAGAGGCGGCGTTCCTCGACTGGAACTGGTCGCGCGCGTCGTTGCCCGACCGCGCGGCGGTGCTGTATGACGCGCGGCGGGTCGACGGGAGCACGCTGCGGCTCGGGCGGGTGTTTCATACCGACGGTCGCGTCGAGCCACTGGCCGCGCCGCGGCCGGTCGAGCTCGGGCGCACGCGGTGGTTGTTGCCGCGGACGACCCGGACGGACGGGGCCGACGCGAGGGTGGTACGCACGCTCGAGGACACGCCATTTTACGCGCGCACGGCGTTGCAGACGAGCCTGGGCGGGCAGCGCATGGCGGCGGTGCACGAGTCGCTGTCGCTCGAGCGCTTCTGCTCGCCGATGGTGCAGACGATGCTGCCGTTTCGCATTCGCCGGGGCGGATGAAGGAGATGTGAGCCGCGCGTGCAGGCTGTCCCGAAGGACAGCCTGGTGGACCGCGTGATGGGCTCGTGGGTCAGGGCGCGTGCGGGCTGTCCCGGGGGACAGCCGGGTTCACAGCGTGATGCCGGTCTTGGTGCAGGCTTCGGTGACGCTGGCGCGGCGGGGTGAGCCCGAGAGGGCGACGTGGGCGGCGCGGGCGTTGGTCTCGTTCTTGAGGCGGCAGGCGCAGGTGCCCATGATCTCCAGGGCCTCCTGCGAGCGGGCGAGGCCGTAGCTCTGCTTGGCGAGGGTGTAGCCGAGCTGCGGGTTGCCGGAGCCGGCGGCCTGCTTGGCGCGCTCGAGCGTCTCCTTGGCCTTATCGGCGTCGGTCTGGCCCTCCCTGGGGACCGGCGTCGGCGTCGGCGTGGGGGTGGGCTTGGGGGTGTTGGACCGGGCCAGGTTGGCCGCGTATTCGTCCTCCTGGGCCTTTTTCTTGGCCATGTGCTCGCGCAGCTGGTCGAACACGTCCTTCTCGGGCTCCTCGGGCTCGCTGGGCTCGCGGGGTCGCCGGGGCTTCTTGCCGGGCTTGTCCCTGGTCTTCTTGTCGGGTGTGGGCTCGGGGTCGACGGCGGTGGGCTCGGGGGTCGTCGGCGGGACCGCGGGGTCCTCGAGGGGCTCGGGCTCGGGGGTCTCGGGCGGGGCGGGGACCAGGCCAGCGCCGCGCTCGAGGGTCGTGGCGGTGGTCGGGTCGGGGATGCCGGCGGGCGTCGTGGTCGGCGTCGTGGTGGCCTGCGCGAGCCTGGTAGGGCTGGTGGGGCCCGTGGGTGGTGTGATCGCAGCCCGGGGGCCCGTGGGTCCGGGGGTCTCGCTGGTGAAGCTCGGGCTGGTGAACACCAGCGCGGCGATGCCGGCCGCGGCCACGAGTCCGATGACGACGAACAGGCCGGCGCGGCTACGCGGGACCGCGCCGACCAGCGAGTCCGTGGTCCCGGAGACCTGCGAGAGCGAGGCGGCCGGGGCGAGGACCGGAGAGACCGGGGACGGGACGGAGGCCAGGGCTGCGCCGCGCAGGGCCTGCTCCGAGACGACCGGCTGTCGCGGCTCGGGGCGCGCCTCGAACCTGGGCTCGGCGCCCTTTTGCGGGCCAGGGCGGGCCGACTCGACGGCGTCCGCGAGCGCGCTGCGCATATAGGTGCCCGAGGACGAGGCACGCTCGGGCTCGGCCTTGCGGATGTCGGTGGTATGGACCCCCGAGCGCGCGGCGGACGGTACGTTGGCGGCGAGGCTGTCCGTGGGGACAGGTTGCTGTGCGGCTCCGGCGGTCGTGATGGCCGCGTCTGTGGCGGCCGCGTGGGCGATGCCGCTGTCCGGAGCGACCGGTGTGATGCGCGAGGCCTCGGGGGCCGGGACGCTGCCGGCGGGTAGCGCCGCGGAGGGCATGCGGGGGCCGGGCGCGGGGCTCGGCTCGGCGCTCAAGGTGGACATCCCCAGGGTGGGCGGACGCGGCAGCGCGATGGGGACGCCGGAGTTCGTGGGCAAGGCGCCGAGGGGCGCGGACAGGCTGCCTGGCGGCAGGGTGGCGGGTCGCCCCCCGAGGGTGGGTCGTGGGGGCAGGCGCAGCGGGCCGAAGCCGGGCGCGGCCGGCTTGGCGCCGGCGATCAGGTCCGCGGACAGCGAGCCCGGCGGATAGGTGACCTGCGTGCGCGGAACACCCGCGGAGGGCCGGTGGGCGACGGGGTGCGGGGCGTCGGCGGCGGGTGCGTCGGTCGGGGCCGACGATGCAGACGCGGATGATGCGGATGATGCGGATGATGCGGATGATGCGGATGACGCGGATGACGCGGATGACGCGGATGATGCGGATGACGCGGATGACGCGGATGACGCGGATGACGCGGATGACGCGGATGACGCAGATAATGCAGAGGGCGCGTCGAGCTCGGGCGGGGGCGCGTCGACGGGGCGGGTCGAGTCCTCGGCGGGCGGGCTGGTGCGGTTGGTGACGGCGAGGGTGGCCGCGGCGGCGCCGGGCATGCCGGGGGAGCTCGCGGGCGGCTCCTCGATCGGTGGGGTGTGGGTGCTCGGGACGTGGTGCGGCTCGGCGGCGACGGGTGGTGGCGCGTCGACGGGGCGGGTCGCGTCCTCGGCGGGCGGGCTGGTGCGGTTGGTGATGGCGAGGGTGGCCGCGGCGGCGCCGGGGGCCTGGGCGAGCGCGTGGGTGGTGTCCTCGGCGGGCGGGCTGGTCTTGTTGGTGATCGCCAGGGTCGCGGGCGAGGTGCCTGCGCCCGGGCCATGGAGGTTGGTGGGCTGGGCCGGGATCTCGCTGGCGGCGAGGCTGGCGGTCACGTTGGCGTGGGTGCCGGTGGCGACGGCCTCGGGGATCGCCAGGAGCGCGTTGGCCAGCGCGTCCATGGACTCCTGGCGGTCGGCGGGGGACTTTGCGAGGCAGCGCAGGAGGATCGCCTCGACCTCCGCGGGGATGCCGGCGTCCGGGGCCGCGACGCGCAGCGGCCGGGGCGGCTGCTGGATGTGCATCGCCACCAGGCGCACGGGGTTGGCGTCGGTGAAGGGCACGCTGCCGGTCAGCAGCTCGTAGGCGATGACGCCGAACGAGTAGATGTCGCTGCGCGCGTCGATCGGCTCGCCGCAGGCCTGCTCGGGGGCGACGTAGCGGGCCAGGACGGTCGCGCCGTGGCCCGCGTGCGGGCCGATCGTGCTGGCGAGCTGCTCGAAGATCGCGGTGCTGACGACCTTGAGCGCCTCGTGCTTGTTCTTGTTGCGCACGGCGTAGCAGTGGCGGGCCTCGAGCGCGCCGAGCACGATGCCGTGGCCGTGCAGGCCGTGGAGGATCTGGCACAGGCGCACCAGCAGGCTGCGGGCGCGGGACCACGGCAGGCGACCGCCGCGGGCGAGCATGGTCGAGAGGTGGTCGCCGTCGATGAAGTCGGTGACGACGAACAGCTCGCCCTCGAGGGTCATGCCGACGTCGAAGATGTCGACGAGGTTGATCAGCGCGCCGGGCTCGCGGCGCTCGATCGCCAGGTTGCGCTCGATGCGGGCGCGGATGCGGGGGATGAGGCCCGGCTGGGCGACCAGCGTGGGCACCAGCACGCGGACCGCGACCGGCTTGTTGAGCTGGATGTCGTCGGCCCGGAACACCGCGCCGGTCGACCCCTGGCCCACAGGCGCGACGATGCGGTAGCGGTTGGCGAGGAGCGTGCCGACCAGCGCGGACCTGGGCTTCCAACCCGTTGTATCCGCGGACTCTGCCCCGAAGGGCCGTACAGCCGTTTGCGGCTCGTGGAGCGACGCCATTTCGTGAACATACCGCAATACGGGACAGCCCGCGACCGCGCGCGTCCGCTCGATGATCCGGGGGCGCTTGCCCGCAGGTGGTGTGCTGTCGGCTGCGCACCTGCGAGTGAAGGTCAGGGAGCCGGGGGGAGCATGCGCGGGTGCCAGAGGCCCTCGGAGCGGGCGATGAAGGCGGCGGCCGTGTGATCGCCGAGGACGTTCACGGCGGTGCGGGCCATGTCGAGGATGCGGTCGACGCCGAGGATGACGGCGATTCCCTCGGGTGGGACGCCGAACATCGCCAGCATGCCGACCAACAACGGGATCGATCCGCCCGGCACGGCAGCGGCGCCGACGGAGGTCAACACGGCCATGCCCATCACGACCGCCATCTGGCCGACGTCGAGCTGGACGCCGAACACCTGGCAAAGAAAGATCAGCGTGATGCCCTCGAACAGGGCGGTGCCGTTCATGCACATGGTGGCGCCGAGCGGATACACGAAGCCGCAGATCTGGGGCGGGAGGCCGAGGTTCTGCTCGCCGATGAGGATGTTGGTCGGCAGGGTGGCCGAGCTCGACGAGGTGCTAAACGCGGTGATCAGCGCGGCGCGGATCCTGCGGAAGAATTGCAGCGGCGACATGCCGATCACCAGGCGGATGATGAGGCTCATCGTCAGCGTGGCGTGCAGCAGCAGGGCGCCGAGGACCAGGCCGACGTAGAGGCCGAGGGGGGCGAGCAGGGCGAAGCCAAAGCGCGAGGTGACGCCGAAGATCAGGCCAGCGACGCCGTAGGGGGCCAGGTGCATCGCCATGTCGATGATGCGGGTGACGACGTCGTTGAGGGCCTCGAGCCAGGTGGTCATCGCCTGGGCCCGGTCGGCGCGGATCATCGACAGGGCGGCGCCGAACACCAGACCGAAGAAAATGACGCCGAGCATGTCGCCCGAGACGGCGGAGGCGAGCGGGTTGCGGGTGACGATGCTGACGAGGGTCTCGACGCCGAACTCGACGCCGCGGGTGGCGGTGGCGAGGTTGCCGGCGGAGGTCGAGGTGTAGTCGGCGACCAGCTGGTCGCGGACCTCGGCGGAGATGTGGTTGCCGGGCCCGACGATGCGTACGAGCACGAGGCCGAGGCCGGTGGCGAGGGCGGTGGTG
Organism: Nannocystis sp.; assembly: GCA_043752905.1. GTDB lineage: Bacteria > Myxococcota_A > Polyangia > Nannocystales > Nannocystaceae > Nannocystis. Next base: position 5,215 of record JAYUXQ010000158.1, read on the forward strand.
CCGAGGAAGTAGGCGAGGGTCTTGGCGCCCATGCGCCCGACCTTGCGGACATCGCCGACGCCGGCGACCCCGAGGGCGATCGAGGCGAACACCAGCGGCATGACGACCATCGACAGCATGCGCAGGAAGACCTGGCCGAGCGGCGCCGCGAGGTAGTGATCGAGGCCGACGACGATCGGGTCGGTGGGCCCGAGCCCGAGGTTCGCGGCGATGCCGGCGAGGGCCCCGAGCAAAAGGCCGAGCAAGATCTTGCTATGGAGCGCCATGCGGCGCGATGATAGCCCGAGTCGGGCATCATTCGGGCCATCGACCGGGCCATCGACCGGTCATCAACCGGTCATCAACCCGGATTGATCGGCTTGAGCGCGAGGCCGCCGGGGTAGGCGTAGCTGGTGCTGGCGGACTCGCCGACGACCATGATGCTAAACGGGGACTTGCCGGTGGCGATGTTGGTGCCCGGGATGCAGGCGTCGTCGCCATTGAAGCTGACGACGGCGGACTCGTAGTCGGCGGTGATGGAGGTCCAGTCGGTGACCTCGCCGAAGCAGCCGATCGAGACCTCCTGGCCCTTCTCGCGGACCAGCTTGGCGTTGTTGTTGGTGTACGAGACGTCGACCAGGAACACGTAGTCGGTCAGCCACTGCTCGACGGGGACGGCGAGGACCATGGAGGGGTCGCCGGGGCAGTCGGGGAGCTTGGTCGACTTGCAGCCGTACATGTAGCCGGCGACGAGGATGGGGTGGTTGCTGCTGAGGTCGAAGTCGCCGTCGGAGGTGAACTGGACCAGCTTGCCGGCGGCGAGGCCGTCGTAGCTGGCGCCGATCGAGACGGGCGGGTCGAACTTGAGGTTGGTGCCGTCCTTGCTGGCGACGACGCGCCAGACCATGGGCTCGTTGGCGCGGGGCGGGCTGCGGGCGGCGACATAGTGAGAGCCCCAGGTGTCGATCGGGAAGATCTGCTCCTCGAGGTGGTCGCAGAAGTCGATGTCGGTGCTCGGGACCTGCCCGCAGCTGTGGCCGCCGAACACGGCGATCCGGGCGTTGGCGCTGATCTTGGTGCCGCTGAGGTCCTGCCCGGCCAGCGAGACCTGCATGTAGTCGTACTTCTTGAGCGCGGGCAGGACGACGTCGGCGCCGGCGACGAGCGCGGGCATGCCGTTTTGGCCGGCGGGCGTGTTCGCGGTCGAGTTGATGGTGACGACGGTGTTGTCCTCGGTGGCGACGATGACCATCGAGGAGCCGGCGCCGAGGCCCTTCTCCCAGGCGAGGTGGTAATACTCCTTGCCGAGGGTGTGGGTCGGGAGCAGCAGCGAGGCGTCGGTGGTGAAGGCCTTGGCGCCGCCGAGCGGGTTGAACTGGGTGGCGACGATCGGCAGGTCGCTCTCGATGCGAAACGCGCGGCCCTTGGCGATGCCGGTGCCGAGGAAGCCGGCGTCGCCGGGGTAAAAGCCCATCTTGCCGTTTTGCGTGCCCGACAGCGAGTAGACCTCGACCTCGCGCGCGGCGATCGTCCCCTCGGTGATCAGCTGCTCGCTGCCGCCGTTGCGGTCGAAGATCTTGATGTGGACCGGGACATCTTCGCTCGGGTTCGACAGCGCCACGCCGAACACGTAGGCGTCGCGCGGCGGGACGTTGGTCATGTCGACCGCCCAGAAGTCACAGCCCAGGCTCGAGTCGTTCTTGGTGATGACCTCGCAGGCGGGCAGGCAGTCGCCGAACTCGCACAGCTCCATCTTGCCGCAGTCGACCGGCGGCAAGAAGGCGGTGCCGGCCGCGTTGCAGGCCTGAAAGTCCGCGGTGCTGAGGCACTCGGCCGCGCCGGGGTTGCACACGACCGGGTGACACGCGACCTCGCCGCCGAGCTCGTCGCACGCGGTGCCGGCCTCGCAGGGCTGCGGCGTGACATCGAAGCAGGAGCACGCGTTGATCGTGTCCTCGTCGATGCAGCTGGAGACCTCGCAGGCGCACGGCGAACAGCTGCCGAAGCCGTCGCAGCCCTCGCCCTCGGCACACGGCTCCTCGACCCACTTGCCAGCCTTGCACACGAGCCGCTCGTCGACCGAGGTGCACTGCACTGCGCCCTCTTCACAGGGGCCGGAGGCGGTGGTCTCGGTCGGGGTGTTGTCGGTGGCGCTCGACGGGGTGGTGTGGGTCGGATCGGAGGTGCTGGTGTCGGTCGCGGTGGCGGAGGTGATGTGCTCCGTCGAGCCGCCGCTGTTCGTCCCCTCGCCTCCTGCGCCGTGACAGCCCAGCAGCAGTAACGTCAGCAGCGCGCCGCGGAGGCGCGAGGGCGAGGGCGAGCACGACATAGGCGATCCATGGTGCCGCGGGCCGCTGGAGCGCACAAGTCCATGACAAATTGATCAGGCCCACGGTCGGGGGGTCGGCGTGCCTCGGCCCTGATGCTGGAAGCGCAGGCGCCGTGGGTTTTTACGGGGGGCCGTGGGCCGCGAGACGGGCGAGGTCAGCGAGTGACGCCGGTTCTGGACGGATCTCCGCTGCTCGCGCACACTGCATCCGTGAACCCTGGACCGCGCCGCGCGGCGGGCCCCGATCGGGGTCCATGTGCGCAGGTGGGACGCTGGATGACGGCCGCGGTGCTGTCGCTCGCCTGCGAGGTCGCGTCGGCCCCGCAGATCCCCGCCCCGGTCGCGACCGCGGCGCCCGAGACCTGCGCGCCGGCCGAGGCGGTCGAATTCACGTGGGCGGTCGAGCCTGTCCCCGGGGACATCTCGCGCGGGGTGGCGTGTGTGCTCGGCGAGGTGATCGCCGACGGCGGGGCGCTGGCGGTGCCGCTGGTGTGCGCGGAGCCCGAGGGCGCGCAGGCCCGGACGCTGGCGATCCAGGCCACGCCGCCGCCGCCGACGGCGGCCCTGCGCGCCGGCCTGGCGGTGCGGCTGTGGGTGGTCGAGGCGACGGACGGGGCGGGCGCGGTCGGTCACTTCATGCGCCTCGAGACGGCCACCGGCGGCCTGCTGATCGCGGCGGCGCAGGCCGGGACGCTGCTCGCGCCGGACGGCGCGGACCCCTGGCTGCCGTTCGTGCTCACGGCCGCGGGGGGCGGGTGCATGTCCGAAGAGACAGCCTGCGGGTCGCAGGAGCGCTCGGCGATCGACCTGCGCCGCGCGGGCGGCCGGCCGAAGATCTTGCACGACGCGAGCTTCGCGGCGGTCGGTGACCGCGGCGAGGCTCAGCTGTGGCTGGCCGCGGCGATCGTCGGCGACGCGGCCTGCGTCGGGGTCTCGGGGGCGCAGTACGGGCTGGGCCTGATGGCGGCGCGCTGACAGGAGGACGCGTTTTCGCGGTTGACCCCTCGCGCGGCGCGGCGTTACGTTGCCTGCGCATGATCCGCGCGCGGGGCGTACACAAGAGCTTTCGCACCGGCAAGACGGAGCTGCCGGTGCTGCGAGGCGTCGACCTCGAGGTGGCGGACGGCGAGTTCGTGGCGGTCATGGGCCGCTCGGGATCCGGCAAGAGCACGCTGCTCGGGATCCTCGGCGGCCTCGACACCGACTATCGCGGGGAGGTGGAGGTGGGGGGGCAGGACCTGCGCAAGCTGTCGGACGCCCGCCTCAGCGCGTACCGCAACGCGTCGATCGGCTTCGTGTTCCAGGCGTTCCACTTGCTCGATCATCTGAGCTGCATCGACAACGTGGCGCTACCGGCGATGTTTGTGGGCGCGGCGGGCACGAGCGACGCGGTGGCGCGGGCGCGGGCGCAGGAGCTGCTGGCGCGGGTCGGCATCCCGGAGAAGGCCGGCGCGCGGCCGTCCACGCTGTCGGGCGGGCAAAAGCAGCGCCTGGCGATCGCGCGGGCGCTGTTCCACCGGCCGGCGCTGCTGATCGGCGATGAGCCAACTGGCAACCTCGACAGCACGACCGCGCAGGACGTGCTGTCGCTGTTCACCCGGCTGTGCCGCGACGACAAGGTGACGCTGGTGCTCGTCACCCACGACCCGACGATCGCCCACGCGGCCGATCGTGTGATCGAGATGCGTGATGGTTTGATCGCGCCTGTCGAGGCGACGGCGACCGCTGGATCGGAGGCCCGGACATGAGACCCGCGAAGCTCGCGCGCATCGTCGGCGCCAACCTGCGTAACAACGCGGTGCATTTTTTACTCGCGTCGATCGGGGTGGTCGTCGGCATCGCGGCGTTCGCGTTCTTCCTGGCGCTCGGCGCCGGGGTCCGCAGCGTGGTGCTCGGCAAGATCTTCCCGCTCGACCAGCTCGAGGTGGTCGCCAAGACGATGAGCCTCGACCTCGGACCCCTGAGCCTCGGCATGGCCAGCGACGTGCTCGACGACGCGAACGCGGGGCGCCTGCGCACGATCGCGGGCGTCAGCGGGGTGTTCCCGAAGATGAAGCTGACGGTCCCCGCGGTCGGCATCGGCGGCGCGAAGATCATCGGCAATGACCTGCGCACGGAGCTGATCGTCGACGGCATCGACCCCGGGCTGGTCGCGCAGGAGATCGGGCCGGCGTTCCATGACCCGCCCGCCGAGGCGCCCGCGAAGGCCTGTAAGACGGACAGCGAGTGCGGCGGCGACGACCACTACTGCGGCCGCCCGCGCGAGGGCGGGCCGGACACGATCTGCCGCGATTACGTACCCGCGCTGATCTCGAACCACCTGGTCGAGATCTACAATGGCTCGCTGCGCCGCGCGTACGACCTCCCCAAGCTCAATCAAGACTTCCTGCTCGGCGTCAGCATGGAGATGCGGATCGGCGCGTCGATGGTCCAGGCGTCGGCGAAGGACAAGCTGCTGTACGAGCGCGTCAAGCTCGTCGGCTTCAGCGACAAGGCGATCATGCTCGGCGTGACGCTGCCGCGTAGTTATGTGGCCGGCTACAACGTGCACTTCGGGTCGCCCGAGGCCGCCAGCCGCTACCACTCGATCATCGTCAAGGTGACCGCGAAGGATCAGGTCGCGTCGGTCGCCAAGGCGATCCAGGACATGGATCTCGAGGTGACGGACTCCGGCGCCGAACAGGCCGGCATGCTCATCACGGTGTTCGTGCTCGTGTTTAGTCTACTGAGCACGATCATCGTCGGGATCGCGGCGGTCAACATCATGCACGTGTTCTTCATGCTGGTATACGAGCGCCAGCGCGAGATCGGGATCATGCGCGCGGTCGGGGCCAGTCGCGGCGATATTCGCCTGATTATCCTCGGCGAGGCGACCTGCGTCGGGCTCGCGGCGGGCACGGTCGGCGTGCTGCTGGCCTACGCGGCCAGCGTCGGCTTCGACGCGGTGTCCGCCAGCTACGTGCCCGACTTTCCCTACAAGCCGACGACCTACTTCGTGTTCGGCGCGGACCTCGTGGCGCTCGCGCTCGCGTTCGCGGCCGGGTTTTGCGTGCTGGGGGCCTATCTGCCGGCGCGACGGGCTGCGCTCATGGATCCGGCGGCGGTGCTGACCGGGCGCTAGTCAAAGGCCTGGATCGGGGCCGAAGATGGCCGCGAGTCCGACCCGACAGGTGGCAACGACATGCGCATGAAAGATTTCATGCCCAAGAAATAGCCTCAGGACAGCCCCTCGGCGAACGCGATCGGGGCGAGGCAGGCGTCCGGGATGGCGAAGCCGTCGACGAGGTCGACCGCGGCGTCTTTGATCTCCAGGCAGAGCGCCGAGACCTGTTTACGGACGGCGCGAGCCTTCCAGGGGTCGACGTAGCCGTCCTCGACGAACCAGCTCATGTCGTCCGCGAGCCGTGAGAGGGCGTGCAGGTCGCAGAGGTGGTCGAGCCACTGCGCGAGCGGTGCGTCGGTGGTCGCGCGGACGCCGGCGTCGAAGGCCTCGAGGACGACGCGCTCGATGTGGGCGTGGGCGAGCGCGACGAGGTGCTCCTGGACCTCCATGACGACGTGGTGGCCGTCGGCGCCGGCGTCCATGCGCTTCTTCATGCGCTGGGCGGCGGTCTGCAGCAGGCGCTGCTCGCGGTAGCGGAACGCGGCGAGCTGGAATTCGCGGTCGCGCAGGTGGGCGGGGTCGGTCATGCGCGTGACGACGGGGTTCTTCTCGCGGATGACGGTGGTGGCCTGGCGGGCCAGGTGGCGCAGCAGGCCGACGAAGCGGGCGTCGGCGAACTGGCGGTGGAAGGAGGTCAGGAGGCTGCGCGCGACCAGCTGCATGAGCACGGTGTTGTCGCCCTCGAAGGTGGTGAAGATGTCGGCGTCGGCGAGCAAGGCGGGGATGCGATTGACCGCGAGGTAGCCCTGGCCGCCGCAGCACTCGCGGCAGTCTTGCAGGGTGCGCGTGACGTGCCAGCTGGCGTAGGCCTTGAGCCCGGCGGCGAGGGTCTCGACCTCGCGGTCGCCCGACGCGGCGCTGACGTAGGCGTGTTGTAACGCGCGCGCGGCGAAGTGCAGGGCGTAGGTGGTGGCGAGCGCGGGCAGCAGGCGGCGCTGGTGGGTCGGGTAGTCGAGGATCGGGGTCTCGGGGGCGCCGGAGGGGCCGAATTGGCGGCGGATGCTGGCGTATCGAATGGCGATCGTCAGGCCGACCTTGGCGACCGACACGGCCGCGCTGGCGATCGAGACGCGGCCGGCGACCAGCGTGCCGAGCATGGTGAAGAAGCGGCGCGAGGGGCTGGGGATCGCGCTCTCGTAGCGGCCGTCGACGGTGACGGTGGCGAAGCGGTCGAGCATCGCGTCGCGGGGGACGCGAACCCCATGGAACCACAGGCGGCCGTTGTCGACGCCGTTGAGGCCCATCTTCTGTCCGGCGTCGGTCGCCTCGACGCCCGGCAGCAGCGCACCCGCGGGATCTCGGATCGGGACCAGGAAGGCGTGGACGCCGTGACGCTCGCCGGCGACCTCGAGCTGGGCGAACACGGTGGCCATGCGCGCGTGGGTGGCCGCGCCGCCGATCCAGTCCTTGCGGGCGGCGTCGCCCGGCGTGTCGATCTCGAACTCCTGCGTGGCGGGGTCGTAGCGGGCGGTGGTCTCGAGGTCGGCGACGTTGGACCCGTGGCCGGTCTCACTCATGGCGAAGCAACCGAGCAGCTCGAGGCTGGCGGCGAGCGGGAGGTAGCGCCGGCGCTGCGCCTCGTTGCCGAGGTGAAAGATGCTGCCGCCGAACAGGCCGAATTGTACGCCGGCCTTGATCAGCACGCTGAGGTCGCCGAGCGCGAGGGTCTCGAAGCGGGCGACGAACCCGGAGATATCGACGGCTTCGGTGGTGACGCCAGGGAAGGCGTGGCGGCCGACGCCGCGCTCGCCGAGCTCGCGTAGCCAGTCGTGGCACAGCACGCGCAACGCGGGGGTGGCGAGGTCGTGCGGTGGTCTGTGCGCGGCGAGGAACTCGCGGATGTCGTCGCGGGCGGCGGCTTCGGGGCCGTCGAGCCGCTGGCGCAGGGCGTCGACGTCGAGGATGCGGGCGTGGGTGTGGGCGGGCGCGGGCGCGGCGGGCAAGATCACGGCGAGCGGGGTGCGGGTGAGGCCGAGCGCCCCGGCGAGCGTGCGCAGGGCCTCGACCGTGGGCGCGTCGGCGGCGTCACCGGCGATCGCCACGCCGAGGTCGCCGAGCGTGTGCACGCTCGCGGGATCGACGGTGCTCGAGATCTTTCGCAATTGGTCGAGCCACTCGATGAGGGTCGAGGGCGTCGGCGGCCGGGTCGGGTCGAGCCATGCGAGCAGGGCCTCGCGGGCCGCGGAACTCAGCGCGGGCTGGGCCTCGAGGTGCTGGCACGAGGGTCCTGCGGTCGTACCGGTTGCGGCAGTGGCGGCTCCAGCTGCTGCTCCAATGGCCGAACCGGCTGCTGCTGCGGTGGTAACTGAGTAGTTGACCTGAACCCGAGCCCTTCGAGGTCGTGGCGCTTCGGCGTCACGTACCTTGCGGGGAATAAACATTATCATCAGATTGTGCACTCTATCGGGTGGCAGGGGATGTGCTATGTCGCTGTTAAGTTTTGAGAGAAAGTATCGTGTTCGTGGCGGAACGCT
>JAYUXQ010000159.1:0-2137 GCA_043752905.1 Nannocystis sp.
CGCCCAAATACGCCCCCCACGAGAGCCTGGTGCCCCGCAGACACAAGCGGTACGGTGTTCGACTGTATGAAATACCGTCCCCTGTCGCTCGTCCTCGTGTCACTCGTCGCCTGCAGTGATGGCTCCGCGACCGCAACGGACGCGAGCACCACCACGGTCACGGGTGCCTCCGCCCCGTCGACCGGCGAGGCCCCGACCACCGGCACCAGCGGCGATCCGCCGACCACCACCGGGGTCTCGCAGGGTGAGTCCGAGGTCAGCACGAGCCCATCACCGACCACGAGCACCGGCGCGACGGACACGACCGGCGACCAACTCACGAGCACCGGCCCCGGGCAGACCAGCACCGGCCCCGGGCAGACCAGCACCGGCGACGATACCAGCACCGGCGAGCCGGCCTGCGAGGACCTGCCGGAGCTGTGCGACGCGCTCGACAACAATTGCAACGACCTCTACGACGAGGGTTGCGACTGTACCCCGCCGGACCTCGACCTGACCGCGATCGACGGCTACACCGCGCGTGTCGTCCTCGAGGTGCAGGACCTCGGCGCGTACGGTCGGCTCGGCGACGTCGAGCGCGCGCTCGGCGAGTACTGGACCATGCCCGGCGAGGGCGTGCTCTTCACCGTCAACGATGACGCCAATACCGCCGGCGGTGTCGGGCGCATGGATCATGACGGCAACTTCGCCGGCTGGGTGGTCGACCCCGCGACCGCTGCGTTGCCGCCGAACCCCTATCTCGAGTACGGCTACGACGGCGTGCTGCACAGCTGCACGACCGTCGGCGGCGACTGGATCCACAAGATCCTCCCGGACGGCAAGGTCGAGACCTTCGTGCATCAGGGCAACTGCGAGGGGATCGTCTTCGGCGACCGCGGTGACGGCCAGGACCGCCTCTACGCCAGCAACTACCAGAAGAACACCGTGAGCGCGATCGAGGCCGACGGCACCAAGACCGACATCGCCAGCGGGCTCAAGGTCGTCGTCGACCTCGCCCTGCCGCGCCCCGGCTCGGCGTTCAAGCCCGGCCTCTACAGCGTCAATCAGACGATGGACGGCGTCCACCGGATCGCACCCGACGACAAGGTCACGCTCGACTACCCCTACACGCTCGGCTACGGCGTCGGCGAGGAGATCAGCTTCGCCGACCCCAAGTCCGCCTTTCGCGACTACTTCTATCACCTCTCCGCGACCCTCCAGGCCGTCGTGCGCGTCGCCCCCGACGGCACCTGGGAGAAGGTCATCACCGGCCCCAAGCTCAACTACGGCCTCTACTCGACCGGCGCCGTGTTCTCGAGCAACGGCGCCTATTACTTCTTCACCAACGAGGACGACCTCGTCATGCGCCTGCAAGCCTGCAACGCCGCCGGCCAGTGAGCTCAGGGCCTCGCCGCCCATGAACAGCATCGCGTGCGAGAGCGGGCATACGCCCTCGACCGCGACCTCGCGCTTTGAGCGCGAGGACCTTACGCTACCACGCCATACTCAGGCAACAAGGGTACCAATCGCATCAACAGAGAAACTGTTCTGTGCCTAACATCGAACTGCCCGGCTTCCCAGCACCGCCCGATCAATCGTCTGAGAACGCGCTCCCGCTTCTGCAGTGCACGCAAACCCGCCTTCTCTCTCAAGACATGTAGGTAGCGCAACTCTTCTCTAATTATGAGCCTCCTTAGGTTTGGCAGGCGCAGGTCAGGCCCAGCCACTACCACGCCAGTTGCTTGGCCGATCCCTCCTGTCCAAGCTCGCAATTTATGAACCCTAAGGCCATGGTTCCCGGAGACTCGACGTATACGAAAGAGAAACCATCGCCCCGCATTCTTTCCAGAGACGACAATATCATCCACGTACAACGTCATCTTTAACCCGCAAGCCGATGCCAGGGTAAAAATCTCATCGAACAGTGGTTTGAAGGTCCAGAAGGCAAGGATTTGACTGATGGAACTCCCGGTCGGAAGATGCCCTTCAAACGTACAAAGATTGGCGATGCGACCCGCGATATCAGAAGCACACTTCATCCGGCCGACAAAGAAATTATAAATATCGACACGTCTGACCGACGGGAAGAAGTTCTTGATGTCAGCCTTGGCAAGGGTCGCAGAGCCGCAATGTTTTTTCGCGCTCGACACATACGAGC
>JAYUXQ010000160.1:0-5419 GCA_043752905.1 Nannocystis sp.
AGCGCCTGCTCGTGCAGCGCCAGCGCCTCATCGTACTCACCGGCGAGGCGGTGGACGTTGGCCTGATTACTGAGACGATTGCCGGTGCGCAGGCCGGGCTGCGGCTCGAGCGTGCGCAGCGTGACCTCGGCGAGCTTCCCCCAGCGCTGGCCGTCGGCCGGTCGCGCGAGCCGCTCGCCGACGATGTGGACCAGCTCGATCGCGGCGTCCGCCTGCACGCCCGTGGCGCCTGCCGCGGCGGCCTCGAAGTACGCCGCCTCGACCGTCGACTCCGCGAGCGGTAATTGCTTGCCCTGCTTGCCGAGCAGGGCGCCGACGCGCAATCGGGCCGCGGCGATCAACGGCGGCCAGGCCAGCTCCTCGGCCTCGCTCAGCGAGGCGCGGGCCAGCGCGAGGCCGTCGTCGTAGCGGGCCGCGGACTGCAAGTTGCCCGCGCGCAGCAGCTCGGCCTGGACGGCCCGCAGCGCGGCACGGCCGGCCTCCGGGGGCACCGGCAGCTGGGCGAGCAGCCAGGCGTCGCGGCATTGTGACACGGGCTCGAGCGCGGCCGCGACGGCGACCCCGCGCTGGACCATCGCGACATCGGGGCGTGACAGCTCGCCGACGAGCGACTCGAGCGCCATGCGTCGCTCGTCGAGGCACCACGATGAGCGATCGTGCAATACCGGGTCGAGCGATCCGCTGGCCGCCTCCATGCATACTGCGGTGCGGGCGGCCGACCACGCGTTCGCCTGGCGGTCGATCCACGGCACCACCTTGTCGGCGGTCGTCGGCGCATGGCCGACGCCGGTCGCCGCGAAGGCTCCGCGCACGCGCTCGCGGGCGGCGTCGTTCCACACCTCGTCGATGCTGGCGCCTGCGGCCGCGCAGGTGTCGGCCCGAGTTCGCAGCGTGTGCTCGTGCCAGCCCCACGCGGCGAGCCCGACCACGCCGAGCCCGGCCAGCGCCGCGGCGACGCCCTTGCGATGCGCCTGTGCCTGGCCGCGTTCGACCTCGACGAGCAGCGCCTGCATGCTCGGCCAGCGGCGGGCCGGATCGACCGCGAGCCCGCGCACCACGATCCTTCGCAGCCAGCGCGGCACCAGCCGGCGCGAGGGCTCACGCATACGGCCGTGCGTGACGCTGGTGGTCAGGCTGCGCAGGTCGTCGCCGGCGAACGGGCGCTGGCCGTAGAGACCCTCGTACAGGGCGATGCAGTACGCGAACTGGTCCGTGCGCGCATCGGTCACGCCGCCGATGTACTGCTCCGGCGCCATGTAAGCCGGCGTCCCGACGATCCGCCCCGCGGCCGTCAGCGACAGCGACAGGTCATGCGAGCTGTGCGGCGACGGGGCCTGTTGCAGCGCGCCGGGCTCGTCGAGCGCGCGCGCGAGGCCGAAGTCCATCACGCGTACGCGGCCGTCGTCGCCGAGCATCACGTTGTCGGGTTTGAAGTCACGATGGACCAGCCCGGCCGCGTGGGCCGCCGCGAGCCCGCGCCCGGCCTGCATGTACACCGCCAGCAGCTCGCGCCACGGCCGTGCGCCGCTGCGGCTCCACTCGCGCAGGGTCCGGCCGCGGACGAACTCCATCGCGATATACACCTCGCGCTCGTGCGACCCGACCTCGTACACCTGCACGACGTTGGGATGCGACACGCGGGCGAGCGCCTGGGCCTCGCGCAGCAGCCTCGACTGTCCGAGCGATCCCTGCTCCTGCGTGGTCGCTCGTAGGTGCTTGAGGGCGATCTTGCGGTCGAGCTGTTCGTCGTAGGCGCTGTAGACCACGCCCATCGCACCGCGACCGATGCGCCGCAGGACCGTGTATGGCCCGATCCGAAACGGCTGCCCGGCGTCCTCTACCCTGTCCTCCGGCCGCACCGTCATCCCCTCGACCCCCATACTATATGCACCGAAAAAAACCGGCTCAAGCCGCCTGCATGGCTATTATCGGCGTCCCGGGTGGTCGGACGTCGTCGCCACGAGGCGGCGGCCGCTCCCCGGGTCGAGCCGACGGCACACCGGGGGCTCGATCTCACCGCTGCGCGCAGGCTGCGGGTGCGCACGCTCGCCGGCGCGACCCTCACCGGAATGGGGATCGGCCTCGCCGGCCTCCTGGCGCTCGCGCGCGCGGTGCCTCATCGACAGGCCGCCGCCCCCACGACGGGCCCCGGGCGGGGCGGGCCCCTTCGGCTTCACCGCTGAGCGGCTCGCAGGGGCCGGGCGCTCGATCAGGGTGCTCGTGCGTCGTCGGGTGCGCTGCTCAGCCCTCTGTGTCCGACGGGCCGGGGCCTTGAGCCCCCTTACGCGGCGCATTCGGGGGCGGCCAGTCGATCTGGTGCTTGATGATCCGGCGCTTCAGCGCGTGCCGGGTGACGCCGAGGATCTTGGCCGCCTCGACGATGCTCCCGGAGGCCTCGAGCGCCTTGACGCAAAGCAAACGCTCTGCAGCCTCCAGGTCGAGGGAATCGAGGGTGATGCTGGGGAGCGGCGTCTTCATGGATGCATGAATGCCCGCTCTCTCGGTTCACTTCTAGAGGGTCGTGTGTGCCTTCTCGCTCAAGATGCGCGCGAGTACGCGCTGGCGCGCATTGCTTTTTGGAGGTCACGCGGGGCGCCGAGGAGCCCGCCGGGCGGCCAGGGGTCCTGCATGCGACTTATTCGCCGCGCGTGGCCATCGATCCACTCGTCGACCGTCCCGAGCGAGCCCACGTCGTGCCTGTCCATCGGGATCGGCCACCAGGATGTGCACATCGAAATCGGGGCACTTGTCCTCGATCACCTGCATGAAGCCGCCTGCCGGCTGCTGGCCGAAGTCCGGCATGCCGCCGAGTCGGCGAGGGATCGTCACCTCTGCGCGGCGAGACCTCGAAGCGGGCGTCCACGGTCCATGGCCCTCGGACCCTCCGACGAAGCGCTCCTCGGTCGCGCCCGCGAAGCGAGATCACGCCGGTCCGTGCGTCGCGGGTCGCCGGACCGGGAACTCCCCGGCGGCGGAGGCTGCGGGCGTGGACGCAGCGAACAACGTTGCACGGCGGGGTCCGTGCGCTGGGTCGCGTGCATGCGCCCTGGCGCCCGCGCGGGCGCCGGTTCTGGCGCGCTAAGGTTGCCGCGCATGTCGACCGCCCAAGCTCCCCAGCCCCCGACCGACAACCAGCACCTCGTGAAGTGGGTCACCGAGATGGCCGCGCTGACCAAGCCCGATCGCATCGTGTGGTGTGACGGCAGCGAGGACGAGCGGATGCGGCTGACCGAGCTCGCGGTGCGTGAGGGCGTCCTGACCGAGCTCGACCAGAGCAAGCGGCCCGGCTGTTACTACTCGCGCAGCAACCCCAACGATGTCGCGCGGGTCGAGAACCTGACCTTCATCTGCACGCCGACCAAGGAGGACGCCGGTCCGACCAACAACTGGATGGACCCCGAGGAGGCCTATCAGAAGCTCGGCGGGCTGTTCGAGGGCGCGATGCGCGGGCGCACGATGTACGTGATCCCGTACGTCATGGGCCCGCTCGGCTCCGCGATGGCGAAGATCGGCGTCGAGCTGACCGACAGCATCTACGTCGTGCTCAACATGCGGACGATGACCCGCATGGGCGCCGCGGCGCTCAAGATGCTCGGCGACAGCAACGACTTCAACCGCGGCCTGCACAGCACCCTCGACTGCAACCCCGAGCGGCGCTTTATCTGCCACTTCCCGCAGGACAACACGATCTGGTCGATCGGCAGCGGCTACGGCGGCAACGTGCTCCTGGGCAAGAAGTGCCTCGCGCTGCGGATCGGGAGCTACCTCGGCCGCAAGGAGAGCTGGATGGCCGAGCACATGCTCATCCTCGGCGTCGAGTCGCCCGAGGGCGAGACGACCTACGTCGCGGCCGCCTTCCCGAGCGCGTGCGGCAAGACCAACTTCGCCATGATGATCCCCCCGAAGCGCTTCAACGGGTGGAAGATCTGGACCGTCGGCGACGACATCGCGTGGATGCGCGTCGGCGACGACGGCCGGCTGTGGGCGATCAACCCGGAGAACGGCTACTTCGGCGTCGCCCCGGGCACCAGCATGAAGTCCAACCCCAACGCGATGGCCTCCGTCGCGCGCGACACGATCTTCACCAACGTCGCGCTCACCCCCGATCGTGACGTGTGGTGGGAGGGCATCGACGGCCCCGTCCCCGACGAGATGACCGACTGGCAGGGTCGCCCGTGGAAGAAGGGCTCGACCGAGAAGGCCGCGCACCCGAACTCTCGCTTCACCGCCCCCGCGAGCAACAACCCGAGCCTCTCCAAGTACGCCGACGACCCCAACGGCGTCCCGATCTCGGCGATCATCTTCGGCGGCCGGCGTGCGACCACGATCCCGCTGGTGCTGCAGTCGTTCAACTGGGGGCACGGCGTATACCTCGGCGCGACGCTCGGCTCGGAGACCACCGCGGCGGCGACTGGCAAGGTCGGCGTGGTGCGTCGCGACCCGATGGCGATGCTGCCGTTTTGCGGCTACAACATGGGCGACTACTTCCAGCACTGGCTGCGCATGCAGCACAAGCTGCTGCTGCCGCCGAAGATCTTCATGGTCAACTGGTTCCGCCAGGAAGAGGGCCGGTTCCTGTGGCCCGGCTTCGGCGAGAACATGCGCGTGCTCAAGTGGATCGTCGACCGCGCGCGCGGCCGCGTCGGCACCATGGAGACCGTCGTCGGCTGGGTCCCGCGTACCGGCGACCTCGACCTCCACGGCCTCAACGTCCCCGAGGAGGACGTCGAGAAGGCCACCCGCGTCGACTATGCCGAGTGGCAGGTCGAGCTCGAGTCGCAAAAGGAGTTCTTCGCCCAGTTCGGCGAGCGCATCCCGCGGTCCCTGCTGCTGTGGCGCGAGCTGCTGCTGGCCCGCCTCCAGGGTCTGCCGAGCTGAGCCGGTCCGAGCCGGTACCGCTCCCGGTCGCTCCGGGGCGCGGAGCCGGCATGCGAGCGAACCCGCACGGGTGCAAGCGCCGGCGATCCGGGCGACACTGCGAAACCATGGGCAACGACGCGACCGACGATATCGCCGAACTCCAGCGCCAGCTCGCCGAGGCCCTCCGGGCCCTCGACCAGGAGCGCGAGCAGGGCGACCGTGCGACCGGCGAGCGCGACGGCCTGCGCCGCGAGCTCGCTGCCCTGCGTCAGCAGCATGATGTCGAGTTGCAGGCGCACGCGGGTGCGCGCCAGGCTCACGACCTGCAGGCCAGTCGCGTCGCCAACCTCGAGTCCGAGGCGAGTGAGCTGCGTCGTGAGGCGACCCGTCAGACCCAGCGCGCCGACGCGGCCGGCCGCGATCTCGAGGCCCTGCGTCGCGACCTCATCCGCGAGCAGGCGGCCCACCACGTGACCCACGAGCGCCTCGCCGGGCGAGGGCCGACCCAGCGCAGCACCCTGGCCGAGCTGGCCAGCGAGCGTGAGGCCGCCGCCGCCAC
>JAYUXQ010000161.1:0-5412 GCA_043752905.1 Nannocystis sp.
TCGACCCGCGTGCCCCCCGTCCAGCTCACCCAGCTGAGCAAGGCCGGCATCACCACCGTCGTCGGCGTGCTCGGCACGGACGGCACCACCCGCACCGTCGGCGACCTCGTCGCCCGCACCCTCGGCCTGCGCGAGGAGGGCCTCGGCGCCCACTGCTACACCGGTAGCTACCAGGTCCCGGTGCCCACCCTGACCGGCTCGGTGCGCGGCGACATCGTCTACATCGACCCTGTGATCGGCGTCGGCGAGCTCGCGCTCTCGGACCACCGATCCTCGCAGCCGACCCTCGACGAGCTGCTGCGGGTCGCCGCCGACGCCCACGTCGCCGGCATGATCTCCGGCAAGGCCGGCATCGTGCATCTACACATGGGGGACGGCGACCGCGGCCTCGACCTCGTCCGCCGCGCCCTCGAGCACAGCGAGATCCCCGCGCGCGTGCTCCAACCCACGCACATCAACCGCAAGCGCAAGCTCTTCGACGAGGCCTGCGCCCTCGCCAGCCGCGGCGGCTACCTCGATGTCACCGCCTTCCCCGAGGAGGAGGACGCCGGCGACATGATGTACGCCGCCGAGGCCATCGCCCGCTGGCTGCACGCCGACCTCCCTGCCGACCGCCTCACCTGCTCCTCCGACGGCCTCGGCTGCATGCCCGTGTTCGACGGCCACGGCCACATCTGCGCGATGGACGTCGGCCGACCGGCCACGCTGCTGGAGACCATCGGCCAGCTGCTCGCCGACAAACTCCCGCTCGAGCGCTTCCTCCCGGTCTTCACCCGCAACATCGCCGAGCTGCTGCGCTGGCCGCACAAGGGCCGGGTCGAGGTCGGAGCCGACGCCGACCTGCTGGTAATGTCACGAGCCGGCCAGGTGGACGCAGTATTGGCGCGCGGAACCTGGCTGGTGAGAGACGGGCAACCGGTGGTATTCGGGCGTTTCGAAAGGTCAAGCGTTTGAGCCCAGCGAAAGTCGATGAGTCCCGCCCCCGCGGATGGATCGTGCCGGTCGGTGGTGCCGAGGACAAGGAGCAGGACGCCGTCATTTTGCGCCGCTTCCTCGCCGTCTCGGGGGGCTCCGCCGCCCGCGTCGTCATCATCCCCACCGCCTCGCGCCTGCCCGAGACCGGCCCGCGTTACGAACGCATCTTTCGCCACCTCGGCGCGCACTCGGCCCACAGCATCCCCTTCGAGAGCCGCGCCGACGCCGAGCGCGAGGACATGCTGGAGCGCCTCGAGCAGGCGACCTGCATCTTCCTGACCGGCGGCAACCAGCTCCAGCTCTCGACGATCCTCGGTGGCACCCCCGTGGCCCGCGCGATCCGCCGGCTCAACGCCCGCGGCGTGACCGTCGGCGGCACCTCGGCCGGCGCTGCGATCCTCTCGGAGCACATGATCGCCTTCGGTCAGGCGGGTGCCACCCCGATCGCCGGCCTCGCCTCGCTCGCGCCCGGCTTCGGCCTCACCAACCGCGTCGTCATCGACCAGCACTTCCGCCAGCGCGACCGCCTCGGCCGCCTGCTCTCCGTCCTCGCCTTCAACCCCTTCGCCATCGGCATCGGCCTCGACGAGGACACCGCCGCCTTCATCGACCCCAACGACGTCCTCCACGTCGAGGGCGCCGGTGCCATCACCATCGTCGACGTCTCCCGCCTCGAGCACTCCTCGATGGGCCACGCCAAGACCGGCCAGGCCATCTGCCTCACCGGCATCCAGCTCCACATCCTCACCCGCCACGGCTCCTACAACCTCCACACACGCCACGCCAAGCCCCCCCCGGCCCCCCCACACCACCCGGACTAAAAAGCACCCCGGCTGCGCGCGAACTCAAGGCCCCGAGCCGACACGCCCCGCCAGCCAGCTTCGCAGCCCCTGACTGTCCCAGGGGACAGGATCGGGCGCCTGCATCAGCAGTGATGAACTGCTGACAACCACCGTCTGCCCGCTCGCCCCTGCGGTCACCTGCGTCGGTATCCCCACTTCACGCTCCCAGGCGCGATGCAGCACGACTGCTTCGCCGACCCGGAGATCGGCCCGGATCAGCGCACCGGACTCGCCCACGACGACGAGCGCGTCCTCGTCGAGAAACACCAGACCCCGCGCCTCCTCGGGCAGCGCAAGCTCCCGGCCGGGGTCCTCCGGGCTCGCTAGCACCAGCAACGTCCGACCCGCCTGCGCCACCACAAACCGGTCTCCCGACGGGCTGTACGCAGCCGCCGGCTCGACCGAAAACACCGTGGGCCGTCGGACCACAACGCCGCGTGGACCGTGGAACACCACCGCGCCCTCGTCCTCGAGCAGCACCGCGGCCGTGGCCTGCCCCGGGCGTACGAGCACGCGAACCCCGAACGGTCGAGCATCCGCCGCGGAAGTCCCGATAAAGACCGGTGCGTCATCCCCGGGATCCAGCGCCACGACCCTCCCGGAGCCCGTCTGCGCGATCACGCCGATTTCGTCCCCGATCGTCCACAAGCGCCGGATGCCTGCATCGAGCTGCCAGCCCCGCGGCTCCTCGCTCACCGCGCCCCACGCCAGCACCCGGCCGTCCGTGGTGCCGACGACGAACCCGTCACCCACGTCCGAAAGTGCACCCACGGTCGCCTTTGCCGGCACGGCGATCGCATGGACCTCAGCATCATCATTGAGACAGACCACGCCGTCCTCATCGACGAACAGCATGCGCCCGCGTCGATCGACAGAGATCCGTCCAATCACATCCGCGAGTTGATGCAGCCGCAAGTCCTTAAGGCACGATACCGGTGTCATGTGGCGGTCCGACAGGCGCATCACCCGCGGCACCTGGGCCTCCCAAGTATTGGTGACCGCATGGCTGCCGTCGCTCGCCAGCGCCAGCACGTAAAATTGTGGTGCCGGTGGCGGCCGCGGGGACCACACCCATACATCCGAGTGATGCGCGACGGCGAAACCGCCATCGGCGAGAAACATGCCGCGCCGGTGTGGTCCGGTGTCGAGCGTATATTCGAGCTCCCCGGTCTGCATCGACCAGAACTGCCATTGATCCCCGAGTTGAAGGGCGAAACGATCGCCCGCCGACGCAAGGGCGAAGCCACCTCGATCGCCCCACATGTCCCGCGTCACATCCTGCGTGATCTCGAGATCGGACGCCCAGCGGAGTTCGCCGGTGGCCAGCGAACGCAGGACCAGACGCCGCCGCTTGATCACCACGGCCACCGTCGGATCGTCCTCCAGGATCAGCGCATGATCATCGAGGGTCATCGCCACCACGCTCCCGTCGGTCGACCGGCTCGAACCGTCGACGAGCGACGCGGCGATCAGCGCCCGTGGCGCCGCCGCAGACATCCCGAGCAAGTACCGCCCGCTCGGCGAGAACCGCCTCGGCATTGCCAGCGCCGCGAGCCCGGTGATCGTCTCGCCCGCGATTAGCACCGCCCTTTGGCTCGCCTCCGAGGTCGCTATCGTCGCACCGTCCGGGCTGAGCGCCGCCCATGAAGCGTGACCGAACGGCAATGTCCGCATGAACACGGGCCGTGCCAGCAAGTCCCAGGTATAGGCCGCCGCAACCTGGCGTCCGGCCATGTGTTGTTCGCCGAGAGCCGCCAGCGTCTCGCCATGTCGTGAAAGTTCCCAGCGGTGCGTGTTGTACCCGGCCAGGTCGAGCACGCCGAGGTCGATGGATTCGGGCGCCTCGTCCCCACGAACAACGACGCCGCCATTCGCCGCGAGCGCCGCCCACACGGGCGCCTCCGCGGCGGCGACGACCTGGCCACGGGCAGCGCCGAGGTCGACAATGATATCGCAATGTCCAGACTCCGGATCGCAGCGTCGGACCTCGCCTGCGACGTCGATGCTGACGAAATTCCCGTCCGAAAGCGCCGCGATCTGCTCGATACGTCGACCCCGTCCGCGAAGCACCCGATCCGGAGCGCCCCGTGCCTGCGCCGCGATGGCCGTCAATCGGGCGCTGCGCAAACTATCGTCTCTCGTGAGATCGACGTCTCCGAGGAGCGCCAGCGCGGCCACCACGTCCTCACCAAGAGCCCCGCGCGCCTTTGCGAGCACCGCGAAATCGGCCCGCCGCACGGCCTCGAACTCGGCGGCCTCCGCACGCGACCGGGCGACGGCTGCCAGGTCACGCTCGCCGCGCAGCTGCCACACGAACACCACCGCCACCATGAGCAGAACGAGCACCGCGGCTGCGCCGACAAATATTGCGATACGATGGCGACGCAGCCAAACGTGCAGCAACTCGCCCAAATTATATTGGTGTGCATCGACCCTGCGCCCCGCGAGGAAGCGGCGCAGATCGTCGGCGAAGGCGCCAGCGTCCGAGTAACGGCCCGTGGGCGTCGCGGCCATCGCCTTGCGAGCGATCGCCACCAGTGCCCGCGGAGCGCCACCTGCGAGCGGCCCCGGGTCCTCGACCTCACCGTCCGCGAGACGGGTGATCAGGTCCGCTCGCGCGAGCCCCTCGTGCGGCGCCCATCCGACCATGACATGAAAGAGCACTGCACCGAGCGCGAAGACATCGCTACGGCGATCGACCTCCTCCCCACGCGCCTGCTCGGGCGGCATGTATCGCAATGTGCCGACGATCGCTCCGACATCGGTCAGCGTCGAGCCTGGCACGCTCTCCAAGCCTGGCCCGGCGCCAGGATCGGTGGTTTGCCCCGCCAGATCTTTCGCCAGTCCCCAATCTATCACCACCGTCTCGCCGAATTCACCGACGAGAATATTGGCCGGTTTGAGGTCGCGATGAAGGATCCCGTGCACATGCGCGTAGGCGACCGCGTCCGCTGCCGCCAGTACATGTTCCAGCAGCGCGAGGCGGCCCTCCACGGCCTGCGTGTCGGCGATGATCTGCTCGAGGGTCTGGCCATCGACCAGCTTCATGCAATAGTAAGGCTCACCGCTGGCGAAGCGGCCCATATCGTGGATCGGCACGATCCCCGGGTGTTGTAACCGGGCCGTGATCGCGGCCTCGAACATAAAGCGCCGCTCGGCCCCCGCCTCCGCGCGCCTGAGCTCCTTCACCGCGACGGTCCTCCCCAGTCGACGGTCGAAGGCCCGACGAACAAGGCCCAGCCCGCCAGTCGCCAGCAACTCGCCGAACTCATAGCGCTCTTCATCGGTGCATTGCTCGGCCGACTCGCTCGGGCCGATGACCGGCGACGCATCGAGCCGGGCGAGCAACCGGTCCTGAGCCGCGCGGACGACCGCCGAGGGCGGCGATGTCATGACTCCTCCGCCCGCGGGCGCTCGCCGCCCCACCGGGCATCGATGCACCCCCGGATGCTCTGCAGGCAGCTGTCGAGGTTGCGCAAGCTGGCCGCGCGGGACGTCGGGTCGGCGATCACCGCCGCGACCGCCGCCCGAAGCCGCGCTCGTGCGCGTTGCAGGCGGCGCGCGACCGTCGGCTGCGGGACCGCGAAGAGGACCG
>JAYUXQ010000162.1:0-2124 GCA_043752905.1 Nannocystis sp.
GGCTCGCCCGTGGTGGCTGGGGAACACCCGCTGCGCGCCAGCCTCGCACCTCACCTCGCTTCACGTCCGTGCCGCTCCTCATGGCACGAGCTCGATCCCGATGTCTTCGGCGAGGAGCTGGACGCACCGGCCTATGGGGATGTGGAACGCATCGCCGTCGTCGCCCTCGTCGTGCATGTCGCTTGAAGCGCGGTTACACCCGCTCACATGCTTCACCCGGCAAGCACCGCCCACAGCGACCTCGAGCTGCACCGCCGGCTCAACTCGTTCAACCATGAGCGCCTGCGGCCGCGCCTGCCCGTCGACCTCGACGAGGCCGACGACGACGACCTCGACCTCGACACCGAGGTCGCCCTGCGCGGGCTCGAGGAGCACTTCATCGGCAGCGAGCGAGCCGCGGTCGCTGCTGCCGCTGCCGCCGCGCCGAGCGACCCCGAGGGCTTCGTGGCGTGGTTCGAGGCCCTGCAAGAGCACGGCCCCGGGCAGGGCGACCCGCTGTTCCCGTGGCTCGCCGAGACGGCGACGCTCGAGCAGCTGCGCTGGTTCCTGGCCCAGGAGGTCGCCGGTGAGGCCGGCTTCGAGGACCTCGTCGCGCTGACGCAGCTCAAGTTCCCGGTGCAGGCCAAGCTCGAGCTGGCGCGCAACTTTTGGGACGAGATGGGCCGCGGCAAGACCTCCGGCATGCACGGCCCGATGCTCGACCGCCTGGCGCGCTCGCTCGAGCTGAGCGACTCACCGTCGGAGATCGTCGCCGAGGCGCTCGCGCTCGGGAACCTGATGATCGCCCTCGCCACCAACCGACGCTACGCCTATCACTCGGTCGGCGCGCTCGGGGTCATCGAGCTGACCGCGCCCGGCCGCGCCGCGTGCGTCAACGAGGGCCTGCGCCGCCTCGGCGTCCACGCCTCCGATCGCCAGTACTTCGCGCTGCACGCCACCCTCGACGTGCAGCACTCGATCGCCTGGAACCGCGAGGTCCTGCTCTCGCTCGCCGCGACCGGACCGGGCACCGTCCGCGCCATGGCCGAGGGCGCCCTGCTGCGGCTGACCGCCGGCGCCCGCTGCTTCGCACGCTACCGCCGCGAACTCGGCCTCGCCTGAGCCCCGCGCACGCGCGGACTCGCCGGCCCGCGCCGGCTCGCGCACCGCCGGAGCCCGACGTACGCATCTGGCGCGAGGTCGCGTCCGCGTATTACGATAGCCTCAGGTCCACCGCCGTGCGCTTCGCCGCCTTCGTCGCCCCTTTTCTGCTCGAAGCGACCGTCCGCTTCATCGACAACGCGGCCCGGCTGCCGGGCGTACGTCTCGCGCTGATCACCAGCGAGCCGGCCGAGCGCCTGCCCCCCCGGTTGCGCGACAGCGTGGCGGCCCACTGGCGCATCGACGACGCCCTCGACCCCCAGCAGATCGTCGACGCGGTGCGCGGATTATCTGCGCACGCGGGCGGCAAACCGATCGAGCGAATGATCGCCGTGCTCGAGCAGCTGCAGGTCCCCGTCGCCGAGGCTCGCGACTTCCTCGGCATCCCCGGCATGAACGCGGCGACCGCCACCAACTTCCGCGACAAGCACCGCATGAAGGACGTCCTGCGCGCCGCCGGCGTCCCGGTCGCCCGCCACTGCCTCGCCCACTCGCCTGCCGAGGCGCTCGCGTTCGCCAACGAGGTCGGCTACCCGCTGGTCGCCAAGCCGCCCGCGGGCGCCGGTGCGGTCGACACCTTTCGGCTCGCGGAGAGCGGCGCGCTGCATCGCTGGCTCGGGCAACACATCCCGACGTCCGACGCCCCGTGGCTGCTCGAGGAGTTCCTCAGCGGCGACGAGTTCACCTTCGACAGCGTGATGATCGACCGCCGGGTCGCGTGGCACTCGATCGCCCGCTATCTCCCGACCCCGCTCGAGGCGCTACGAAACCCGTGGATCCAGTGGGTCGTGCTGCTGCCGCGCGACATCGCCGGGGCCGCCTACGAGCCGATCGGGCGGGTCGCTCCCGCGGCCCTGCGGGCCCTCGGCCTCGAGACCGGCCTGTCGCACATGGAGTGGTTTCGCCGCCCCGACGGCAGCGTCGCGGTCTCGGAGGTCGGGGCCCGGCCGCCCGGCGCCGGCATCAGCTCGGCCCTCGGGTACG
>JAYUXQ010000163.1:0-5396 GCA_043752905.1 Nannocystis sp.
GGACTTTGTCCTCGTCAGCATCATTGATGAGGTCGTGGCCCAGGCGATCGTCGTCGGAAGCATCGACGTGCAGGCGACACCGCAGGAGGCAGCGCGACACCTTCATGCCGTGCCAGATCCGGCGGCGGCGACGACTGTCGAGGAGTGGGAGCGGCGTCTCGCCGCTGCCAGGGCCCAGGGCGCGGCCGCGGAAGCCCGCGAACGTGACGCGCAGGCCAAGATGGACGCCGTGCTTGCGAGAGCGTTCGCGCTGCATCAGCGGATCGTCGACCTCGAGCAACAGCACGCGGACGATGCCGCCGAGTACGTCCGGGTGACTGGCGCCAATGCCACACTCGAGCGGCTGCGTGCCGAGGACGCCGCCGAGATCGCCAGGCTGACCCAGGCGAAACGCCATCTGGAGCGGCTGCATGCCGAGGATGTCGCCGAGATCGCCAGGCTGAAAGCCCTGGGATACTGGAGCCTGCGCAAAAAGATCCTGTTCGGTCTCGGATGCGCCCTGGCTGGCGCGGGCGCGGCCCGCTTGGCGATGCACGCCCGAAGGTAGGGGCCGGCGGCTACAGTCGCTCCGGAGACGAACGAGAGGCCGTCCACAGCGCCTCACGGCGCCAGGGACGGCGCTTCGTGCGGGGCGAGGCCGCGGCCCGCCTATGGGCTGGTGAGGCAGCCGGGCTCGCCGGGCGCGCGGGGCACCTGCCGCGTTCGGCTCGCTGTCGCGGTTACGCAGCGCGAGCTGCTACTCGCGCGAGTTGTGGCTCCGGGGGCTCGAATTGTGACGTGGCGCGGTGGCTTCACAGTGCCGGCGGCCAGTCGCAACCCAGCGCCCTGAAGAACGCCACCTCCCGCTCTTTGTCCAAGATCCCCGAGCCGGTGACCCACGCGGCCGCCAGGCCACCCGCGGATGGAACGATCTGGACAGCGTGCAGGTGCGCATCCGCGGCGATCTCTCCGATCACTACCGGCGGCGACAGGGCCGACCCGGTGACGTCGAACGGCCACAGCCCGAGTGCCTGCTCGCCCGGGTCCTCACCCAGCAACACCACGAACACGAACCCCTGCGACGCCGCGAACACCGCGGCGATCTCGAACTCGAGGGTTTCCGCGTGCACCAGTTCGCTCTCGCGGGTCACGACCCGCATCTCCCACGGACCGCCCTTGGTCCAGGCGACCACATAGTTGTCGCCGGAGATCGCCGCGTACAGCTGCCCGCTGAACGGCAGCGTATTATCCGACAGCGCCAGGAACGGCGCGAGCTGCTGCCCATGCGGGTCGAACGGCGCATATTCGAGGGTGCAAAGCGCGTTCTCCTCGGGGAATGGACAGGCCGGATCGACAAAGCGACCGCCGAGAAGCCAGTCGGCGCCGAACGCCAGCGGCCAGGCGTCGAACATCAGTGGTTCACCGACCGGCGCTCCGTGTCCGTCGATCGGCCAGATCCCGTTGTCGGCCAACGCATAGCGAACATCGGGGAACTCAACGAGCCGTTGGACCTGACGATACGCGACCTGCAAGACGTCTGAGACGGGCTGCAGTTGCTCGTCGGTCGCCATACAGAACCCGTGGTCGCGCGCTTTCGAGATGGTACCGTCGTCCCAGCAGACCAGTACGCCCTCGGCTGTCTGCAGCACCGCCACGAAGTCTTTGTCCACGGCGTCAAGAAACACCGGGTCGGCCCCCGGCCGCACGAAGCGCATCCCTGCTGGCGTGGCATGAGCGGATGCCCTGGGCTGGAGCGCGAGCTGCCACCCATGCGTGTCGGCAAACAGGTGGAGCGACACGAAATCGCGCGCTTCGGCCATTGTCACGACCTCACCGGCGGCGCACGGATCGAAGGGAGGCACTCCGCCCGAACTCTCGCCCTCGGTGGACCCGGGGCCGTCCGTGCCTGTACTGCCTGTCGGCACGAGGGTGGTCGTTGCGTCCGTCGATGTGTCGCCGGTCGCGTCGCCACCCGTCACGTCGCCAGGCAGGTCGGGCCCGCACGAGAGGGCCGCGAGGACCAGCCCACGTCCCAGGCATGAAAACAAGCGGGCTACCATCCGCTCAACATAACAAACCACAGAATCTAAGAAACCGTTTTGTCCGCCGGCCCGACACCCGCCGATCAGGCCAGATGACACATGCTCGCCGGCCCCCACGCACAGGTCGCCCGCGAAGCTCGTGGCCGGCGGCGTGCGAGCGCGGGCCCGTCTACGGGCCCGTGAGGCAGCTCGGGTCCGTGGGCACGCTGGGGCGCGCGGGCCGGGCCCGGCCTCGGGGCGCGAGCGGCAGTGCCCGCGGCGTCGGACGGCGCGACAGCTTGGCCGGTGGCGCGGCGATCAGGGTCTCGACCTTGGGCCAGGTCCCATCCGAGCACCAGCGCTTGTACCAGCGCCAGCACGTCGTAGAGGCCGCGTAGATCGCCGGGATGTCCGACCAGTGCGCTTGCGTGTGCAGCACCCAGCGGATGCCGTCGATGACCTCCCGCAGGTCCACGGGCTTACCGCCGCGCGGGCGGTCGGCGTCTACGAGGGTGACGATCGCTGCCCACTGGCCATCGCGCAGCGGTTCGAAGGGCGCCACGGGTAGCGCGCGGGCCGTGTTCGTGGCGGCGACGATGATGCCGGCGGTGTGCTCGAGCGCCTCGCGGACGACGCGGTTGGCGAGGTGCGCGTAGCGCTTGGTCGTGCTCGGCTGCCGGTGGCCGAGCATCTCGCCGACGATCGCCAGGGGCACGCCGCCCATGAGCGCGTCGCTGGCGAACGAGTGACGGAGGTCGTGGAGGCGGACGTCGGGGATGCCCACGGCCCCGCGTATGTTCCTCCACGTCAGGTTCAAGCCCGAGAGCTTCCGGCCGGTGCGCGAGCCGACCACGAGGCCGTCCTTGCGGTTGCCGGTGTGGTCGTGGATCCGCTTGAGCAGGGTCATCACCTGCGAGGGGACCGGGACGTTGCGCTGGCCCGTCTTCGTGTCAGGGAGGTTTAGGCAGCCGTGCTGCCAAGTGACCATGGGCCAGGTGAGGGTGAGGATCTCGTCGCGCCGCAGGCCGGTGAGGGACAGCAGTTGCAGGGCCCACACACCCATCCGATCGAGGTGCCCCTTGCGGCCCGGCGGGATCTGCAAGCCGCGCAGCAAGGTCTCTTCCACGTGCCGCCGCTCCTCGGGCGTCAAGAAGCGCTCTCGTGTCTTCAGCTTGAACAGCCGGATCTTGTGGTTGGGGTTGTGCATGGTCGACAGCTTCCAGTCGTCGATGATGCGGGTGTAGAGGCTGCCCACGACGCAGACCACGTAGTTGGCCGAAGCCTTGATGTGCTTCAGGCTGGCGTGCAGCGTCTGCACGTCGTTGCGGGTCACGCTCTCGAAGTCGCGGTCACCGAGCACGGGCAAGATGTGGTCGGTCATGTGCTTGCGGTAGTTGATCGCGGTGCCGGCTTTCAGATAGACGTCCACGTACTCGCGAACAAAGCGATCGGCGAGCTGGCGGACTGTCACTCGCTGTGATTCCACCTGTTTCACAGGCCCGACTACGCGCGTCGATCTTGGCGCGGACTGGCCCGCGACCGGCTGGACGGACGCCTCGTTGCGCGCCTCGCCGCCGAACATCAGTACTGCCCGACGGCGCGCCTCGTCGACGCCGAGCGACGGGCCCATGAGCCCGATCTTCTCGCGGCGCCACTGACCATCGACCTGGTGCCGGACGAGAAACACCTTCTTGCCTGTCGGCAGCACCCGTACGACGAAGCCGGGCATCACCGCGCACGTCACCTCATACATCTTGTCGCGCGGCTTCAGCTCGCGC
Organism: Nannocystis sp.; assembly: GCA_043752905.1. Taxonomy (GTDB): domain Bacteria; phylum Myxococcota_A; class Polyangia; order Nannocystales; family Nannocystaceae; genus Nannocystis. The sequence goes on from JAYUXQ010000163.1 coordinate 3,779, forward strand.
ACCGTTGCAGTAGTCAACATCGCCAAACCCTCCACCCCAGTTATCGCGACAAATTCGAGCCAGGCAAGGGCCTTAAATCGCCTGTCCGAAAGTACACATTCTCTATCACAAGGCCGCGCAGGGCGGCTTCAGACTATGTTCATGACATTTGTGACGTGATAGGTGTGCTGGTTCCAGATCCGCCGCGCCTGGATCCACCGGTCCGACTTGTCGCGGATGACCTGCACGGTCGGCGAGCTCATGTTGTTGTACATGTTCGAGACGACGACGATCTCGGCGGAGCCGTCGTTGTCGACATCGGCGACGATCGGATATTCGGTGCCAGTCAGGCTGCTGCGCGGGGTCTGCAGCAGGACCTTGCCGGCGCCGTCGAACACGAACATCGATTGCTCGTCGGCGTACATGGCCTCGGCGATGCCGTCGCCCAGGAAGTCGAAGGCGGTGCCCGCGGCGATGCCCGACTGATCGGAGACCGGGGCCTTCCACAGCAGCGTGGCATCGGCAAAATAGGTCGCGTAGTTGTTGCCCGAGCTGACCGCGAAGTCGCTGACGTTGTCGCCGTTAAAGTCCTGCACGGTCGCCGGCCGGTACCACACCAGCGAGCCGGCCGGGTCGCCGGTCGGCCGCTTGTCCTGATACTTCACGACGCCGTCGTGCTCGATCACCGAGATGCCGTTGGCGTTGGTCAGCAACACCTCGGGCTCGGGGTCACCGTCGAGGTTGGCGACCTGCGGGAAACCAGTGGCGAGGTTGGTCTGGTAGTAGACGCTGCCGTCATGACGCATCGCGCTGTGACCGATCACGATCTCGAGGTCGCCGTCGCCGTCGAGGTCCGCCGCAGCGGTCGCGGAGTACGACGGGACCTCCCCGGGCGCGCTCCACAGCAGCGTCCCGTTGTGGTCGAAGAGCTGGTTGGACCCGTAGATCTCGACGTCACCGTCGTTGTCGACGTCCGCCAGACCGAGCGCGGCGATGTAGGCGCTGTTCCACATGCCGCCGGTCCACTTCTGCGTGCCATCGTGTTCCCACGCGAGCAGCTGGCCCTCGGCGGTCGCGCTGATGATCTCCGGGAGACCATCGCCGTCGATGTCACCCAGCGCCGGCGTGACGGTGGCGTCGACGGCCGTGGCGAGCATGAAGTGCAGGGTCCCCGTCGCGCCGTCGAGCACATAGATGTGCCCGGGCGTGACGCCGACCCCGGCCGAGGCCGGCACGACGATGTCCGGGATGTCGCAGAGGTCGATCGCGCCGTCGCCGTTGTCGTCGGTCAAGTTGGCGACCAGCGGCGTCACGACGGCGTAGATCTCACCGTTGGGCCCCGTCCACGCCCACTGCACCTCGGGCTCGAAGCTGTCGGACGGCGCCTCCTTGTCACACTCGCCGATCGCGTTCATGTCGTCTTGCACCTTGCACAGGTCCACTGGCGGCCCGGTCGTCTCGCTCGGGTCGCCGGTGGTCCCGGGGTCGCTCGCGGTGCCCGTGGTGCCGGGGTCGGTGCCGGCCGTCTCGCTGGTCTGCGTGGTCTGGGTGGCCTGCGTGGTCGGCTCGCTGGTGCCGGTCATGCTGCCACCGCTGGTGGTCGGGCTCGACTCGCCATCGGTGGCGCCGCTGGTCGTCG
>JAYUXQ010000164.1:0-2121 GCA_043752905.1 Nannocystis sp.
CCAGCGCTCGAGCATCATCGGCTTGATCTCGTCGAGCGAGTACAGCTGCGCCCGCATCTCCTTGATGAACCTGGCCTGCTCGAGGGCGACCCGCGGCCACCGCGACTTCACGCCGTTGCCGTCGGACACGATCTTGGCCGGCGGGAGCAGGCCTCGCTTGATCCACTGGCGCAGGGTCTGGCGCTCGACGTTGGTGATCGCAACCATCTCCTCGGTGGTGGCGAAGGGAGGCTCGGGCTTCTTGGGCGAGCGGGGCACGGAGCCCCTACCTTAGAGCGGCCTTGCGCCGCCCGCCAGCTGGCCTTTCGCTGCCGATGGAACCCGGCGCGTTACTGCGCGGTAGCGACCGTGAATTTCTCGTTGACGGCCGCCGGAGAGGCGTGCATGGTTAAACATCGAAAGGTAATTGCATGCAAAGCAAAATGTCAGCCGTTGCTGAAGGCCGGGCGGCAGCCCTCCCCGCACCCGATCTCACGGCCGCGGATGGGGCGTGGTCAGGCAGGTGCGCCAGGCGACGGGCGGCGAGGCGACTGGAGGTCGACCGCGACCATCGCCTGGTGACCCGGGGGCTCATCGGCGAGGTGTCGCGCGTGCTCGCGGACGAGGCGGATGGCCACCTCGAGATCCTGGTAGAGCGGATCGAGGCCGCGCTGGCGGCCAGTCGCGCCAACCACGAGCGTCTCAACAACACGCGCATCAACCTCCGCGGGGACCGTGGCGCGCGCTTCGAGGACAGCGTGACCTTGCCGGCGGCGCTCCTCGTGTACGGGCACCGCGGGAACTACCACGGCACGCACGCCTCCATGGGGGCACTCGGCTCGCTCCCCGGCACCCTGGTGGGACTTCCAGAGCGCGACGCCGGGGGCCTCACGGCCGCGTCGTTGACGGAGGAACTGCACCGGCGCTGCGAGATCTGGACGCTGGAGCTGAGCGGCGTCATCCACGTGTTCGCCCGGCCAGGCAGCGACGCCGACACGATGCTCGCGGGCACGGCGACCAGAATCTCTCGCGCGCCTGCCTGGCCCCCTCGTCCCCCGCTCACCCTCGTGTAGCCCCTGTCAGCCCACCCGGGCCGACAGACCATCACCGTGAAACACGGCGCCGACAGAGCGCCACAGGAGAGATCTGCCGTGAAAAGAACCGTCATGTTCCGGGCCGTCGCGTCGGCCCTGTTGTTCTCGCTGGCCTGCGCGCCCAACGACGTCGCGCAGGACGACTCCACCTCCACGGGAACCGACGCGAGCGCGGGGCTTGCGTCGGAGTCCGATGCACCGGATCCCGGGCGGCCACTCCCTGCAGATCCCTGGCCTGGCGGCGTCGTCTGTCAGGTGGACGCCGACTGCGACGCGGGTGACTTCTGCGAGCTGCGAATCTGTGTTGCCGGATGCATCGACGCGGCGGGGTGCGACCCGGGCCAGGTTTGTGACCTGCACGGTCGCTGCCACGGGCAGGAAGGGGACGCGACGCCGCGCCAGTTCGCCGGCGCTCCGGCGCTCGCCGAGCGGCACACGGTGCTCGCCCTCGGAGAGACGCGGGCACGAACCGTGCTCCGCAACGACGGCGCCGCGGCCATGACCTACCGGCTCGCGGCCGCCAACCCGGCGCTGACGCTGGACACCGCGCCCGCGAAGCTCGCCCCCGGCGCGGAGGTCGAGCTGGTCGCCGATGTCGACCTCGCCGCGCTCGCGCCTGCCGACCACCTTCTGCCCGTCCAGATCATCACGAGCGGCGGCGCCATCTTGTGGTCGCTCGCGATCGAGGGACAGCCCCAGGCCGGCAACTTCCGCGGTGCCGTGAGCTTTGGCGCGGACGGCTTTAGCTTGGCGAGCAGCGGTCTCACCGTCGATCTCGACTTCCGCGACGACGGCACGATCGCGGGTCGCGTCGACACCGACGCGAGCCTTTTGTGGCCGTACCCCCTCGCGCTGACCGGCACCTGGACAGCGGCCGGCGCCGTCACGATCGAGATGCGCGACCGCCTGCCCGCCGAGGGCTGGCGCCATAGCCCGGTCGCGCGCGTCCTGGGGCGCGTGCTCCTCATGGCTGGCACGCGCACGGTCGCCGGTCTCGAGGGCACCGTGACCCACACGATCACCGGCATGCGTGCCGCACCCGTCGTGA
>JAYUXQ010000165.1:0-13051 GCA_043752905.1 Nannocystis sp.
CCCGCGGTGAGGATCTCGATGTCCGAGGAGTTGCAGTCGCGGCGGATGTGCGGGACCAGCTCCTCGTAGATGTAACCGTCGTACTGATTTTGAACCCACGCCTTGCGGTCGGGGCTCGCGTTCTTGTCGATCCAGGTCTGACCGGCGACCGAGTCGCACGAGTAGACCTTGAGCCGCCCCGCGTCGATCAACGGGCTCAACGCCCGGATCATCAACATCCGCTCGCACTCCTCGGCGTCGCCACCCGCGGTCGGGAACAGCAGCAACGGCACACCGTGGTGGCCGAAGCGAACGGCCGTGACGGCCCTGCGGAGGCGTGTCGAGTACCAGGTCGAGCGCAGCTTCTCCATGCCAGGTAATCCCCCGCGCAGCTAGTTCTTGCCCCTGCCAGGCTTCTTGCCGTTGAACTTGCCGCCAGGCTTGCTCGCAGCAGGCGGGGACGAGGCGCCCTTGTTCCCGGGGGCTGCGGTGGGGGCTGCGGTGGGGGCTGCGGTAGCGGGCTCCTGCGCGACGGCGCCGGCGCTCGAGACCTGCGGCGTCGAGACGGCGTCGGACTCGGACGAAGTAGATACCGCGTGGGTGTCGATGTGGATCGCTTGCTCGCCGGACTCCGCCTGGGGCTGCTGGGCGGCCTTGCTGTTGTTGAGGCGGTCGGTCTCGGTCCTGCGCCAGAACTGGATGAGGCCCCAGAAGTGCTCGGTGAAGCGCGGCACCTCGTGTTGCGGGAACAGGGCGGCGACCTTCTGGCGGACGTAGCCCTTGGCGACGTCAGTGCCGAAGAACTCGAGGGCGACCTCGTCGAGGTGCGAGAGGTGCTTCTCACACCACTCACGGAAGCGGTCGGTGTCCATGCGCTCGTTGGCGATCTTGGCGTAGCCCTTGAGGCGCTCGCTGTACGGGAGGTCCTTCTTGGCGATCGCGTAGAACGGCTTCCAGTCCTGGTTCATCTGCATCTCGCGCTTGGTGGCGGCGCAGAACAACGACCAGCGGACCATGTTCTTGACCAGCTCCGGGAAGTGGTAGTGCAGCGAGGTGACCTGGAAGTCCGGGCACGCGTTGGCGAAGTCGATCGGGTGGAAGATGCCGTCCTTGCGCAGTGACTCGCAGGAGTTGAACTCCCAGCCGAAGAACGCGTTGATCGTCAGGCAGGTGTCGGTGAGCACCTGCCACTCCTCGCCGTCGACGAAGAAGAAGTCGACCTTGTAGCGGTCGTGCAGCGGGGCGGCCGGGTCGTACTTGACGATGTGGACCTGCGGGCCGACGCCGATGGCGCGCACGAACAGGTCGAAGGGGTCGACGGCTTTTTGCAGGTGCATGACCCGCTTGCCGGACTCCTCGTACGCCTGGTGCAACTGGCGCGGGTTGTCGATGCGCGACACGCCGACCCAGGCTCCCCCGTCGTAGGGCTTCATGAAGAACGGGTAGCCGAGGCGCTCGCCGATCTCCTCGAGCTTGAAGTGCCGGCCGTAGCGCTCCATCGTCGGGTGGACGTCAGGGTTGTCGCTGAGCAGCTCTTTCGGGGGGATCATCCACGTCTCGGGGATCGGCATCCCGAGCTTCATCATCGCGGAGTAGGTCGAGTGCTTCTCCATCGACTGGAGCGACCAGGGGTTGTTGAGCACGTAGAGGCCGTCCATGATGACGGCCTTCTTGATCCACTCGCGGCTGGTATGAAACCAGTGGGTCAGGCGGTCGAGGACGACGTCGTAGCGGACGGGCTGACGCAGGTAGTACGGCTCGACGGTGACCCGCTCGACGTGGAAATCGAGGGTGTCGCCGCCATGGGGGATGCTGAGGTTGAGCCGCTTGACGATCTCCTCGTAGCAGCCTGGCCAGCAGATATCGGCCCCGAGCGACAGACCGATGTTGCGCGTGACGTTCGCCATGGCCGGACTATCGGCGAATTGCCCCAGCCTTGGCAAGCGAAAGCCTCACTCGTAGACCATCCACAGCGGCCCGGGGAATAACCAGGACAGGCCGCTGCGGAGGCGGTCGCGCCAGTTCTCCCAGTTGTGGCCGTCGCGGGCCTCCTCGTAGCGGACCTCCATGCCGGAGGCCTGCAGGACCGGCACCATCGTACGGTTCTCGTAGATCAGCGACTCGTAGGTGCCACAGGACAGGTACACCTTCTCCGAGGGCTTGCCGGGGGCGTCGCGGAAGGCGTTGATGAACTCTACCACCCTGGCGAAATTCGGGCCGCGCTTGCTCTCGCCGATGTCGGTAAACGCGAAGCTGCCGGATTGCAGGAGCAGGCGGCCGAAGGTGCCGGGGTACCTCCACGCGGTCGCCAGCGCCGCCACGCCGCCGAAGCTCGCGCCCATGAGACAGCGCGAGGCGGCCGTCTCGTAGATCGGGAACTTGTCCTGCATCGCCGGGAGCAGCTGCTCGGCGATGAAGGTGGCGTGCGCCGCGTTGTTCGGGTACTCGGCGAGGCGGTCGACCGGGTGGGTCAGCGCGACTACCAGCGGGGCGACCTCGTTGCGGTGGATGAGGTTGTCGAGGACAGTTTGCAGGCTGGCGTAGCGGACGTAATCACCGCCGTCGTGGACGATGAGGAGGGGGTAGCGACGGGTCTCGCGGAATCGCGCGGGCAGATACACGCTGACGCGACGGGGCCCGCCGAGCGCGGTCTCCGTGAAGACCATCTCCTTGATCGTGCCCTCGCGGGCGTCGGGGTCGGGCTCGGTCCACGCGGGTCGCTGGTAGCCCTGGCCGGGACACACCGAGTTGGCGCCGAAGGGGTCATGCGCGAGGTTGGGGTTGAGCGGGTCGCGGATCCACTGGCGGTTGCCGTCCTGGATGACCTCCAGCTTGTATTCGACGCGCGACTGCGGGGGAATCTCGAGGGTGTGGTGCCAGAGGTTGGTGCCGGCGATGCGCTCGAAGGACTGCGACGAGGCCAGGCCGTAGACCCAGTGGCGCAGGTGCACGGCCTCGGCGGCCCCGTGATAGACAAAGGTCGCCTGGCGGCCCTCGACGATCGGGAAGGTGTGGCCGCGCAGGAACGTGGTGATCGACGCCTCGTCGACCGGACCCTGGGTGAGGAGCGTCTGGATCGCTGTTTTCATGGGCGCGTCAGGCGCTGGGCGTGGCCGAAGTGGTGGCCGAAGTGGTGGCCGACGAAGGAGTCGGCGAGGGAGTCGGGCGATCGCCGTGGTTGTTGACCAGGTGGCCGTCGGTGGCGAGCTGGTAGGTGGTCGGGCCCATGGTCCAGCGGGGGCCGTTGAAGCGGAGCCAGCAGCGCTGGTCGAGGGCGACGCACACGGCGGGGGCGAAGCGGCGGGCGAACACGGTCAGGCGGTCGTGGTTGCGCAGCATCAGGCGGCGGCTCGCGTGCGGGAGCACGACGACGCCGGAGAACAGGCCCAGGCCCGGGCCGAGCACCTCGGCGTTGCCGCGGCCCTGCGGGGGGCTGTCGTGGAACAGGACGATGCGGTCCGACACGACCATCGCGCCGGCCGACCAGGCGATGACCGGCAGCTCCGGGCGGCGGACGATGCGGGAGCGCAGGTCGAACAGGCGCAGGCGGTTGTAGAGGACCGCGACGTGACCGCCGGCGATCGCCAGGGCGCTACAGTCTTTTAAAATGGCGTCGATCTGGTCGAGGTGGCGGCGCAGCGCGGGGCGCTCCTGTGGACGATGCTGGCGATCGAAGTCCTCCTCGATCTGCTTGACCTTGAGGACGTGCTGGGCGTCGAGCAGGCGCAGGGCCTGCAAGGCCTCCTCGAGCTCGGGCTCGATGAGATCTCGCGGGGCTGTGGCCTGCTGGACCCTACGCGCTCCTTTGAGGGCGCTGGCCAGGCGCAGACGGTAGAGGTCCTCGAGCTGACGTAGGCGGTCCTGCTTCGCCCGGTGCGCGGCGAAGAAATCCTGGTCCTCGCGGAACACGGCCTCGCCGCGGGCGTGCAGCATCAAGTTGACGGTATGGTTGCCCAGCGCGGCGGACATCTCCTGGTCCTCGGCCTCACGCTCCTGCCAACCCGCCGTAATCGCGGCGATCCGTCCATCTCCCCGGACGCGGTCCACCTCGAGCATCGCCACGGCTTCCCCGACGATGGGGGTCGGGCGCTGGGGCCCGAGCAACATGCCCACGGTCATGGATCTGTCCCTGGGCGCGGCGCCATGGTAGGAGCGCAATAGGCTGCCCCGAGGGTAGGAAACACATCATGCATGTTCTGTTCGTCGCCCCGCACTTCCCCTCTTACCAGAGGCACTTTGTCCGCGCCATGCACTCGGTGGGCGCGCGTGTGACGGGCATCGGCGAGGCCGCGCCCGAGCACATGGACAGCGAGCTCAAGAGCTGGCTGCACGGCTACCAGCAGGTCCCCTCGGTGTGCGACGAGCAGGCCGTGCTCGACGCGGTGCGTCGCGTACAGCGGCGTGAGTACGTCGACCGGCTCGAGTCGACGATCGAGGCTCATATCCTGCCGATCGCCGAGGTGCGTCAGGCCGCGAAGATCCCGGGCCTGTCGGTGCAGGCGGCGATCCTGTGCCGGGACAAGCCGCAGATGAAGGAGCACCTGCGCCGACATGGGATCCCCTGCGCGGCGTCGGCGGGGATCTCGACGGTCGACGAGGCGGTCGCGTTCGTGCGCGAGCACGGCTACCCGGTGATCATCAAGCCGCGCGCGGGCGCAGGCGCGTCAGGGACGAGCCGCTGCGACAACGACGCCCAGCTGGCCCAGGCGCTCAAGGAGGGCCACATCGGCACCGGCGCCGAGGTCGCGATCGAGGAGTTCATCGAGGGCCACGAGGGCTTCTACGACACGATGTCGGTCGACGGCGTGCCGGTGCTCGAGTTCGTCTCGCACTACTACCCGAACGTGCTCGAGGCGATGCGTCACCGCTGGATCTCGCCGTACATCGTGTCGACCAACCGCCTCGATTCCTCGGGCTACGACGACCTCAAGGCGCTCGGCCGTCGCGTGATCACGACGATGGGCCTCGGCACCACGGCGACCCACATGGAGTGGTTCTACGGCCCCAAGGGCCTCAAATTCTCGGAGATCGGTGCGCGCCCGCCCGGAGTCGGTCAGTGGGACGTCTACGCCGCGGGCAACGACCTCGACATCTATCGCGAGTGGGCCAACGCGGTCGTGCACGGTCGCATCGAGCGCCAGCCGTCGCGCCGGTTCGCCAGCGGCATCATCGCGCTTCGGCCCGATCGCGACGGTCGCATCATCGGCTACGAGGGCGTGGAGGAGATCCAGCGCCGCTTCGGCGAGTACGTCACCAAGGCCCACCTGCCGCCCGCCGGCACGCCGACGCAGGGCATCGAGGCCGGCTACATGGCCAACGCGTGGATCCAGATGCGTCACCCCGACTACGACGCGATGCGCGAGATCTTCGAGATCATCGGGCGTACGATCCGCGTGCGCGCGGGCTGAGTCGACCTGTCCCGAAGTACCTGTCCTCTTCTGCGAGCGAGCACATCATGAAAGTTCTCTTTATCTCCCCGCACTATCCGGAAGAGATGCAAGACTTCACGCGCGGCCTCGCCGAGGTCGGCGCGCAGGTCTACGGCGTCGGCGACACGCCGCGCGGCAGCCTCCCGCAGCAGACGCAGCGCCACCTGCGTGATTATTTGCAAGTGCCGGGGCTGTTCGACGAGGACGAGGCGCTCGCCCGCATCGTCGCGGCGGCGCGCATCCTCAAGCCGGACCGCGTCGAGTGTCTGTGGGAGCCGTGCATCGTGCTCGCGGCGCGGGTGCGGGAGGTGCTCGGCATCCCCGGGATGCGGCCGGACGTTGCGATTGGTTTTCGCGACAAGCCGATCATGAAGGAGCGGGTGATGGCCGCGGGCCTGCGGGTGCCGCACTTCGCCCGCGTGCGTACGGCCGCGGAGGCGCTGACGGCCGCGCGGCGCATCGGTTACCCGGTGATCGTCAAGCCGGTCGCCGGAGCCGGGACCGCGGACACCTACCGCGCGGACAACGACGAGGAGCTGCGCGGAGTGCTCGGCGCGGTGGGCCACCACAGCGAGATGAACCTCGAGGAGTTCATCGACGGCGAGGAGTTCACGTACGACACGGTGTGCATCGACGGCGCGCCGGTATTCGAGAGCGTCGCGCAGTACCACCCGAAGCCGCTCGAGGGCCGCAACCACGAGTGGATCACGCCGGCGCAGATCGTGTTTCGTGACCCGTATCAGCCGGAGCTGCGCGGGGGCATCGAGCTCGGCCGCGGCGTGCTCAAGGCGCTCGGCATGGACACCGGCTTTACCCACATGGAGTGGTACCGCAAGCCCGACGGCGAGGTCGTGTTCGGGGAGATCGGCGCGCGCTCGCCCGGCGGCAAGCTCGTCGACCAGATGAACTTTGCGAATGACTTCGACCTGTACCGCGAGTGGGCGCGAACGGTCTGCTGGGGCAGCTTCGACGCCCGCCCGCAACGTCGCTACCACTGCGCCGCGCTGTTCAAGCGCGCCGAGGGTACAGGTCGGATCCGCCGCATCGAGGGCGTCGAGGAGATCCGCGCGAAGCTCGGCGAGAGCCTGGTGCTCTCGGAGATACTGCCGGTCGGCACCCAGCGCCGTGACTGGCGTCAGACGCTGCTGTCCGACGGCTACATGATCCTCCGACATCCGGAGTATCGCGAGTGCATGGACCGCATGAACTACGCGATCCGCAAGCTGCGGATCTGGGCCGGCTAAAGGACTCGGCCGGCTGAAGCCTCGCGGGCTGGCTCCGCCAGCGAGGCGCTCACTTGTGGCGGCCATCGGGGCCCGGGCCTGGCGGCCATTCCTGCTTCTCGGCGAGGCCGAACAGGCGGCCGGGGAGCTTCTGGTGGCACCCCATGCAGCTGGCGACCTTGCCGGCCGAGGTGACGGTCGTGAGGTCCGCGGACACGGTGCCGTAGACCCAGCCGGCGTCGGTGTCGGCGGCCGACTTCGGCTGGAACAATACGTAGATGCCGAGCGGGTCGCCGGGGACGTAGGTCTTGCCGCCGTGCTCGGCGGGCATCAGTTCGCCGCCCATGCCCATGCTGCGGTCGGGCCTGGCGGTCTCGACCGGGACGAACGCCTCCTTCACGACGACTTGTACGATCGACTCGAGCCCGGCGACCGCGGGCGCGGGCGTGTAGCTCTTCTGGGCGCCGTAGGCCGCGGGGTCCTTCGCGTAGAGGGTGTAGAGCTTGCGGCCGTGGGTGCCGGTGTCGCTGCTGGCGCTGATGCGGGCGCGCGCTGGCCGGGGCATCGCGCACAGCGTCGGAGCCCAGCGCATCTGGTCGTCGACGCGACCCCACGAGGTGTAACCGCCAGCGATCGCCCGCAGGGTCGCGTGCCAGCGCGGGTCATTGGCGACCAGATCCGGCGGCGCCGCGTTTGGAGCCGGGTTCGGCGCCTCGACGACGGGCGTCGGCGCGGACTCGACGGCGGTGGGCGGCTCGCTGCGGGCGGGCTCGGGGGCGCACGCGGCGAGTGTCATGATTACGAGCACGGAGCGCATCGCATGACGATAGATCCGTGCTCGGGGCTTGTCAGCGACGCGGCGAGGCTTTTACATGGACATGACATGGGCTGGGCGACGGGATACATCGAGCGGCTGCTCGCGGGCGAGACGGTCAGCTTTCGCCCGCGCGGGCACAGCATGAAGGGCAAGGTCGACAATGGGGCGCTGGTGACGGTCGAGCCGGTCGGCGAGCGCGCGCTGGAGGTCGGCGACATCGTGCTGTGCAAGGTCGGCGGCCAGCAGTACCTGCACTTGATCAAAGCGACGCGTGGCCCGAGCTTTCAGATCGGCAACAACCGCGGTGGGATCAACGGGTGGGTGTCCCGCGCGGCGATCTTCGGGGTGCTGGTGCGCGTCGAGCCGTGAACCGGGGGTCGTGCGGTCTGTCCCGAGGGACAGGCAGCCTGTCCGAACGGTCAGTCGGCCTTGATGCCGGCGTTCGCGGCGTGGGCCCGGTCCTTGACCCACCTCGACAGCGCGCGCAGGGGCTCGGCGCGGGCGCCGAATTGCTCCGCGAGCGCGTCGCACTCGGACACCAGCTCGTCGACGCGGGCCAGCGCCTGGGCGCGCAGGGTCTGTTGGTCGTCGTCGAGGATGTCGTCGGCGTGCTGGAAGGCGATGCCGAACTTGAGGCCCCACGCCTCGAGGTCGCGGACCTGGGCATCCGAGGCGCCGCCGCACAGGGCACCCATCGCGCCGCCCGCTGCATACAGGGCGCCGGTCTTGAGGGCGTGCACGCGCTCGAGCAGCTCGAGCGAGAGGATGTTCTGGCCGTGCTCGATGTCGAGGGCCTGGCCGCCGACCATGCCATGGATGCCGGCGTGATGGGCCAGGTAGGTCATGGCGGCGGCGATGCGCTCGCCGGGGATGCCGGAGACGCCGCGCCCGAGGACCTCGAAGGCGCGGGTGAGCAGCGCGTCGCCGATGAGGATCGCGTGGCCGTGACCGAAGGCGACGTGGACGGTCGGACGGCCGCGGCGCTCGAGGTCGTTGTCCATCGCGGGGAGGTCGTCGTGGACCAGCGAGTAGGCGTGGATCATCTCCAGCGCGCAGCTCGCCGGGAGCGCCGCGGCGATCGATCCGCCGGCGGCCTCGCAGGCGGCGATCGTGATCATCGGCCGCATGCGCTTGCCGCCCTGGAGCACCGCGTACTGCATGCCCTCCTTGAGCTTGCCGGGGTCGTCCGGGCCGAGCTCGGGCAGCGCGCGCGCGAGGGCCTCGTCCGCCTGGCGGCGTCGGTCGCTGAGATAGGCCGTCAGGTCAAACGTCGTCGTCGTCATCTTTGTCCTCGTCCACGTCCACGTCGTTCACACCGGGGAAGGGCGCCGTGCCCTCGCGGCCCTCGAGCAACACCTCCACCCGCTGTTCGACCGCGTCGAGCAGCTGGCCGCCTTGCCGAGCCAGGCGCACGCCGTCCTCGAAGCGCTTGAGGGCGGTCTCCAGCGGGAGGTCGCCGGCCTCGAGCTCGGCGACGACGCGCTCGAGGTCTCCGAGCACGCGGTCGATGGCGGGGCTCTCCGCGGGGGCCTCCGCTCCAGCGGGCTCGGGAGCATGGGCTGCGCCAGAGCCGGCGCCACGGCGTCGGGGTGCGGGGGTTGAACCGGGGGTGGCCATGCGCGGCGGACTATAAGGGTTCGGTTTCACCCCCGCAACGCTTGCCGCAGGGCGGGCCTCGCGTTACGGTCACGGCCGATGCACGACCGCCGGCACCATCCGCACGGGACGGACGTCGAGACCTTGATGGGGCAGTTTCACGCCTACCTCGAGAAGAAGCAGCTCAAGTCGACGCGCCAGCGCGACCTCATCGCCCAGAAGTTCTTCGGCACCGAGGGGCACATGAGCATCGAGGAGCTGTTGAATTTGAGCCGCTCGGAGAACCCGCGGATCGGCTACGCGACGGTGTATCGCACGCTCAAGCTGCTGACCGAATGCGGCCTCGCCGCGCTGCGCCGCTTCGGCGACGGCCAGACGATGTACGAGACCGCGGGCGACACCGAACACCACGACCACCTGATCTGCATCGAGTGCCAGCACGTGCTCGAGTTCCAGAACTCCGACATCGAGATGGAGCAGGAGCGGGTCGCCCGCAGCTTCGGGTTCAACCTGGTCCGCCACCGACTCGAGCTATACGGTCTGTGTCCCCGCGCCCGCGGCATCAAGGGCGGGTGGTGTCCGTCCGACGAGGCCGCGCACCGCAAGGGCGACTGAGTCGTCTCTCATGTTCCTCACCCTCGCCACTGCCGACCTCGGCCCCGGCCTCGCCGGCATGCAGGCCTGGTGGCAGACCGGCGCGGTGCTGGTGTGCGTCATGGCGGCCACCGCGTGGCTGACCGCCCGCTGGCTGATCCGGCGCAGGAGCGGGTGCGCGGGAGATTGCAGCCGGTGTGTCGCGGGCGGCGCCGAGACCAGGCCAGGCCCGGGCGCCTGCGGGCACACGCACGGTGGCACCGGCATCCGCTCGGAGAGCCTGCGCGTGGTCCGGTCCGGCGGTCCCCCGGGCCAGGCGATGCCGGCGAATCTTCCGTCCCGGGGCGACGTCTAGGCCCCCATTCGCCACTCTTGCTCGTCTGGAGTCTCTCATGCGCACCTCGATCGTCACCCTGTCCCTGTCCTTCGCCCTCGCCCTGACCTCTGCCTGCGCGGGCGGCGTCTCTGGTAGCTTCAAGGGCAACGGCGTGTCCGCCAAGCCGGTCCCTGCCATCAACGTCAAGGTGGTCGCCAACAAGGCAGCGATGACCGGCACGTACACCGAGCTCGGCATCGCCAAGGGTTCGGCCCCGACCGCGCAGCAGGCCGTCGGTCAGGCCCAGAACCATTGCGGCCAGCACGGCGGCACCCACCTGATCATGAACACCGAGCCGTTCCAGTCCGGCAACAGCTACAAGGTCGACGCCACCTGCGTCACCACCGGCCCGGCCGAGGGCCGCAGCTAGGCTCGAACTTTACAGCTGGAAAGAGGCGCCCCCGGGCGCCTCTTCTTTTTTAGGCAAAAAATTTGGGACATGTCCATCGGGACATGTCCATCGGGACATGTCTCTCAGGACCGGCGGCGGGCGGCCTCGGCGGCCTCGTCCTCGCGACGCGCGTGCTCCATCAGCAGGTACGTGACCGAGGTCGGCTCCATCGGTCCGCCGTCGACCTCGCTGCCGGGCGGCAGGGCGAAGAACTCGAACTGCCCGCTGGTCCAGTCGAGCAGCTGGAACACGCGGTCGTGGGCGTGCTTGCGGTCGCCGAGGTTCTTCACGTCACGCAGGACGCCGTGGGCGATGCGCAGCACCGCATGGTCGTCGCCGTTGTCGAGTCGCAGGTCGCCGGTCTTCTTCTCGGCCTCGAGGAAGGAGAGCACGCTGCTGAGGCGCACGTGATGCAGGTCGCCACGCAGGCCGCGGCTCTCGGCGCTGTTGTTGGGGTTGCCGGCGCGGCGGGTCAGCACGCCCTGGATGCGCGCGACGATCTCGTCGGCGGGGAGGGTCTTGGGCAGGTAGTCGTCGATGCCCATGCGGTAGCCCTGCAGGCGCGACATGTCGTCGCCGAGGGCGGTCAGGAACACGATCGGGATGTGGGCGAGCTTCTTGCGGGCGCGAGCCATTCGCAGCAGCGTCCAGCCGTCCATCTCGGGCATCTCGACGTCGGTGAGCACGAGGTCGGGCTCTTGCTTGAGCGCGGCGGACATCGCCAGCAGGCCGTTGTCGGCGGTGGTGACGTTGATGCCGCGGGCCCGCAGGGCGGCGCCGAGCTCGGTACGCACGCTCGGCGAGTCGTCGACGAGCAACACGTTGATCGGCTTGGCGGGCGTGGCCTCCGAAGCGGCAGGCGCAGCGTCGACGAGGACCGAGTTCACGCAGAGCCCGAGGATCTTCTCTTGCTCGGTGGTGAAGCCGACGAGCTTGATGAGGGTCCCCTTGCCCCCATCGGCCCCGGGGTCGCTGACGGCTCCGCTCAAATATAAAATGGCCCGATTGGGCAGGCTGAGCTTGATGCGAACGACCTGCTCGGTCGCGAGGTTCAAGACACCCGGCAACAGCAAAAAGCCGCGCCGCAGGTTGTCCGTGTACTCGACCAGAAAGTCGTCGTAGGATTCGAAGCGAACGCCGAACGTGGCGACCTTGGCTGGTTTGGGCGTCTCGGCCATTCCCGGCTCGTATCCTACGGATTTTGCCGCGGGGATCCAACGCCCGTCTTCAGGCATCTCCGAATTCGGCTAGTATCCCCGCCGTGAACAAACCGCGCCTCGGACGCTCGAGTCCACCCCTCCCCGCGTCGTCGCGGTGGGAGTCGACCGGCGTCGTCGCCACCCTCGTGACCATCTCGTGGGTCGCGCTCGTGTTCACTTCCGTGCTCTTCGTGCCGTTCGCGTTGTGGTGCAACTTTGCGCTCGCGCGCGTCACCCAGCTCGACCCCCACGCCAACACCTCATGGCTGCTGCTGCTCAGCATCCTCGTCACCCTCGGCCTCCCCCTCGTGCTGGCCCTGTGGAAGCATGCAGGCTACCCGCGGCGGGTCTGGGCCACGCTGGCGTGGTTGCCGCTGGTGTGGAACGGCGGCGGACTGCTGCTCGCGACGCAGTTCGCGCCGGAGGTGCTGGTGAACGCGTTGCGCACGCAGGACAGCTGGGCCGCGCAGCGCCTCGGCGACTCGCACAAGCTGACCCGTGTATTGAGCGCGATCGGGCACACCCTCGCCGATCAGGTCGATCCTCCTGATGATGTTCCCGCCGTGCCGGCACCGCCGCCCGCGCCCGTGCGCGCCGCGGTCGCCACGGAGATCGCCATCCCCTTCTCGGCCGCCGGCAACGCGATCCTCATGAGCGTCGAGCTGCGCGGTCCCGCCGGTCGCGCCGAGCTGCCGTACCTGTTCGACACCGGCGCCTCGTTCACCACCGTCAACACCAAGACCGCCGAGTTGCTCGGCCTCGACGTGCCCCCGGACGCGCCCACCTTGCAGTTCAACACCGCCAGCGGGCCGCGTGAGAGCCGGATGGTCTACCTCCCGGGCCTACGCCTCGGCGACACGGTGCTCGAGGGCTTGCTGGTATCGGTGTGCGACGGCTGCGTCAACGAGCGGACCTCCGGTCTGCTTGGGCTCAACGTCATGCGCGAATTCTTCGTGCAGATGGACTACCAGGCCGAGCGCATGCACCTGATCCCACGTCAGCACGAGGGCCGGCCCAACCGGGCCTACGACATCGGGCCGACGGTGAAGCTCGAGGTCGAGGGTACGCCAGAGATCTGGCTCGGCCGGATCCGGTGGATCTTGCTCGTCGAGAACCGCGGGACCGTGGCGATCGAGGGGATCATTCCGGAAGTTCAGTTCTCGAATGGCCAGCGCATGCGCGGCGCACCGATCCCCCGCATCGAGCCCGGCGCCTTCGGACGCTCGCTCGTCGAGGGCAAGACGCAGGCCCGCGGCGGCTCGACACGCACCGGCGGCGAGAAGGAAGAGCTCGGCTTCACCCTGACGATCGCCGAGGCCTACTGGTGACGCGATGACCTTCGCGGTCCTCATCACGCTGGCGATCCTCGTGTTCTACCTCGGCAATCGTCAGGTGCAGAAGATGCTCAGCGCGCGCAACACAGAGCCTCGCGGACGTCGGCTGCCGC
>JAYUXQ010000166.1:0-5391 GCA_043752905.1 Nannocystis sp.
CGAGGTCGATCTCCACCAGGCCGATCTGGGTGTCGCTGGCGAACAGGCCCGGCGTGATCACCTTGCCGCGCAGGTCGATCGCCGTCGACTCGTCGAGCAGCCGCCCGCGCGCCTCGGCGCCGCCGACGATCGTGAACTTGCCACCGTCCATCGCGACCACGGCTTCTTTGATGATGGTGCCGTCGCCGACGTGGAGCTCGCCGCCGACGAGATACACCGGGCCGGCGCGCACGGGCGTCGGCGTCGCGGCGGGCGTCGGCGTCGCGGGCGTGGTCGGGGGCGCCGCCTGGGTGGTGAAGGCCCACAGCGCGCTGGCGAGGGCGAGGGCGACGAACTTGTTCATCGGGCACCTCCGGGGGGCGTCGCGGCAGGTATCGGCGCCGTGACGGCAGCAGGGGCGGGCGCCGTGACGGGGATCGTCGCGGGGGGCGGCGTGGGGCGGGTGAGGTCGCCTTCGAGGTAGCCGAGCTCGAAGTCGGTGCGGGGTTCGAGCTTGCCGCGCTGATACACGAGCTCGCCGCCGATGTAGACCTGCTCGGCGACGGCGTAGACGCTAAACGGTGTCGTGTTCCAGACGACGAGGTCGGCGAGCTTGCCGGGCTCGAGAGATCCGGTCTGTTTGTCGATGCCGAGAGCCCACGCGGCGTTGGCGGTGATCCAGCGCAGGGCCTGGTCGTCGGTGATCTCGATGCCCGCGCGGCGGCCGGCGTGCATCGCCTTGGCGGCCTCTTGATTGAGGCGCTGGATACCGACCGGGCTGTCGGAGTGGATGATCGCGCGGGCGCCGGCCCTGGTGACCAGCGCGGCGTTCTCACGGATGCCGTCGAAGGACTCCGCTTTGAAGCCCCACCAGTCGGCCCACACGGACGCGGAGGTGCCGGCGGCGGCGAGGCGGTCGGCGATCTTGTAGGCGTCGGTCGCGTGGTGAAAGCTGCGGATCTTGAAGCCGTAGGTGGCCGCGAGGTCGAGCATGATCACCATCTCGTCGGCGCGATAGCAGTGGTTGTGGACGAGGATCTCGCCGCGGATCACCCTGGCCAGGGTCTCGAGCGCGAAGTCCCGCCCGGGCGGCTGCGGCTTGTCGGGCTTCTTGCCGTCCTTGCCCTTGCCCTCGCTGGTCGGTTTGGGCTTGTCCTTCTCGGCTGTCCATTCGGACATGTCCTTGTGGTACTTCGCCCAGGTGCGCTGATATTCGGCGGCCTTTTGAAACGCCTCACGATGGCCAGCGACGTTGCCCATGCGGGTCTGCGGGCCGGACTTTTGCCCGTAGACGCGCTTGGGGTTCTCGCCACAGGCGATCTTGAGGCCCTCGGGTGCGCCGGGGAAGCGGGCGTCGGCGGAGCTGCGGGCGCCGGGGTGCAGGCGCACGGTGAAGGTGCGGCCGCCGAACAGGTTGGCCGAGCCGGGCAGGATCTGCATGGTCGTGACGCCGCCAGCGCGGGCGCGGTCGATCTGCGGGTCCTGCGGGAAGTATCCGTCGGCGGCCCGGACCCCGGCGGTGTTCGGCGCGACCGCCTCGTTGCCGTCGGCGTGGGCGGCCAGGGCGGGGGCGGCGTAGACGCCGATGTGCGAGTGGGTGTCGATGATGCCGGGGGTCAGGGTCTTGCCGGTGAGGTCGACGACGGTCGCGCCGTCGGGCACGCCGAGGTTCTCCCCGACCTCGACGATCTTGCTGTCCTCGACCAGCAGGTCGGCGCGCGCGTAGATCTTGCCGGTGGCGGTCATGATCGCGGCGCCGCGCAGGAGGGTCTTGTGGCCCGGACCGCGCGGCTCGGGCCTCGCCGCGGCTGGTACCCTCGCCACCGCGGGCTCGGGCGGCCGGGTCTCGCCCCGCTTCCCGCAGGCGAGGGCGGCGCTCAAACCAACGAGCAGCAGGACCGGACGGCGCTTCATCACGCCGGGGAAGCTACGCCAGCTTCATGCGGCCCGGAAGTTTTTACAAGTTGCCGCCGGTGGCGGGGCGGGTCCCGGGCAGATATCCTTCGCGCCCGCATGACTCGCCTCCTCGCCCGTTCCCCGGCCCGGCTCATTGGTTTTGGCGCCGCCTTCCTCCTCACTGTCACCACCGGTGCATGTCTGCCCGAGCGTGGCGGGGTCCCGGACAAGGCGGCCGTCGCCGCGGCCAGCAAGGACGCCCCCGGCGCCAAGGCGGACGGCAGGGTCGACAACAAGGCGATCCATCCCGCCCCGCGCGCGCAGCCGGAGGTCGCCGCGGCGGGTTCGGCGAGCGGTTGCAACGGCGCCGCGCTGACGCTGCCGAAGGGGACGGTGGTCGCCCGCATCGACGGCAAGGACATCACCGTCGACGACCTCGGCGGGGACCTCGAGCGCGCCGAGAAGCAGGCGCTGCGCACGTACTGCCAGGAGGTCACCAACGCCCGCCAGAGCGGGCTCGACAACTTCATGCAGCAGCGTCTGTTGACGGCGGCGGCGGAGGCCGAGGGCAAGGACATCAACAGCTTCGTGCAGGGCAAGGTCGACGCCGAGGTGCCGACGCCGGACGACGCTGCCATCGCGGAGTTCTACGAGTCCAACAAGTCCCCGACGGCGCCGGCGCTCGAGCTGGTCCGCGATCAGGTGATCCAGGCGATGAAGGGCGAGGGCAGCGAGAAGGTGCTGGCCAAGCTGATCGACGACCTGCGCGCCAAGGCCAGGGTCGAGCGCATGCTCCCCGATGTCAGCCCGCCGCCGATGGACCTCAGCAACCCGCCCCACGCGCCCTTCGCCGGGCCCGAGGACGCGCTGGTGAAGGTGGTCGAGTTCTCCGACTTCGAGTGCCCGTACTGCTCGCGCGCCGCCGACACGATGCGCGGCCTCAAGGAGCGCTACGCCGGCAAGCCGGTGCAGTTCGTGTATCGCCACTTCCCGCTGAGCTTCCACCCCAACGCCCGGCCGGCGGCCGAGTACGCCCAGTGCGCGCAGCAGCAGGGCAAGTTCTGGGAGCTGCACGACGGCATCTTCGCGCGCCAGAGCGAGCTGTCGGCGGACATGCTCAAGGATGTCGCCGCGAAGGCGGGGCTCGACACGGCGAAGCTCGAGTCGTGCCTGGCGGCGGGTGCGGTCGGCCTGGAGGTCGAGGAGGACATGCGCAAGGCGCAGGAGGTCGGCGTGCAGGGGACGCCGAGCTTCTTCATCAATGGTCAGACCTACGGCGGCAACCCGACGGTCGACGGCATCGCGCAGGTGATCGACGCGGAGCTGGCCCGGCTCCAGGGCTAGTCGGGCGGGCGTATGCATCCGGCCTTCTTACCGCTGCCGCGCCGGCTCCTGTACGCCCTCAAGCCGGCGAGCTGGCCCAAGCTGCTGGTGCCGATGGCGGTCGGACAGGTCCTCGGGGTCATGTCCTCGGGGACATGGTCGTGGGGCGGCGCGGCGGTCGGCGTCGGCTTCACGGCGGCGATGCTGTGCTACCTGGTGCTGCTCAACGACTGGTTCGACGCGCGCGTCGACGCCATCAAGCGGCAGATGTTCCCGGACGCGGGATCGCCGAAGACGATCCCCGACGCCATCTTGCACCCGCAGACGGTGCTGCTCGCGGGCATCGGCTTCGGGCTGGTCGGCGCATCGATCGCGCTGTGCGGTGAGATCGTGACCGGACGCGACGGGCTCGCGCTCGCGGGGCTCATGTGCCTGGCGATGCTGCCGCTGTACAGCGCGCCGCCGCTGCGCCTCAACGACCGTGGGACCGGCGAGCTCGTCGAGGCCGCGGGCGTCGGCGTGTTGCTGCCGTGGTTCAATGCATATGCGCAGGGCGGCGAGCTCGTCACGCGCGAGCTGCTGCTGGTCACGCCCGGGCTGACCGCGCTCGCGCTGGCGTCGGCGATCGCCAGCGGGCTGGCCGACGAGGACAGCGACCGCGCCGGCGGCAAGGCGACCATCACGACCCAGCTCGGCAACGCGGCGGCCCGCGACGCGATCGAGTACGCGGTGATGGCCGGCGCGATGTTGTGGGCGGTCGCGGCCCGCGTCGGGCAGCATCACCTGTCGCCCTTCGCCTTCAGCGCGGCGCTGGCGGTGTTGCTGTGGCAATGGCGCGGCGTGGCGGCGATCGGCCCGCGCGCGGTCACCAGCGCCTTCACGGAGATCTCCCGCTACAAGGAGCGCCTGCACCGGGCGCTGTGGGGCAGCGCGCTGACCCTCGCGCTCGCGCTGTTGCTGTCGCGGGTGCTCGGGGTCGGTCCGTGAACCCTCCCCTGCCCGCCGAGGCGAGCGCCCGGCTGGCGGAGGCCGATCGACAGCTCGACGTCCACGCCTGGGGCCGGCGGTCGCTGGCACCCGGGCGTGAACAGTCGCGCTCGCTGCACGCAGTATGTAGCGCGGCGGCGTTGCCGGGCGATGATGCCGCGACGCTGGTCGCGCTGGCGACCGGGGTCGCCGAGCTGGCGCAGGTGCAGCGCGAGAGCTTCCCGGACAACCTGTGCTGCGACCTCGACCTGCTGATCTTCGACACGCTCCGCCGCGCCCGCGCGAGCGCGCGTCCGGTCGCCGAGGTGAAGTCGCGTCTGGGCCAGGTGTGCCGGCTGCAGCGGCTCTACGGCGGCGACACTGCGATCCACTTCCGCTACGTGCACGACTTCGTGTACGGCTTCGACTGGGCCAAGTGGGTCGGGCGTGACCCCGACCTGCGCGCGGCGGTCGGCCCCTTCGATGCGGCTTTTCTCGATCATCTCGAGCGCCGTGCGCACGTGCTGTTCGGGCTGATCGCCGCGGACGACCCGGTGTACGGGCAGATCCCCGAGGACCAGGCGCGTAACCCGTTCTCGTTCTCGCGCGAGCCGCAGGCCGAGTGGACGTTGCATCGCGACCTCGCCGCGCGCGGCCTGGTGCCGGTCGCCGCGTGGGACCCCGACGCCGCGCCGACCTGGCGCCGTCCGTTCGCGGCGCTGCGCGTCGAGCGAGCTGCGGCCCTCGGCCTGTGCGCGCCGTCAGGCGCCTGACTCTCAACCCGCCTGTTGTTTACGCAGCAGCTTGAGCTTGTAGTCGATGTCGTCGACGCGCAGCTGCGCCTTGTCGTAGTTGTCCTGGACGATCTTGGCGCGCGCCGAGTTGCGCTCGTGGTCGCTGATCGACCCCTCCTGCTGGATCCGCTTCATGCGGTCGAGGAAGGTGGTGCGCGCCGCGAGGTTGCTGCGCGCCTCGATCAGCTGCTTCTCGAGGTAGGCGATCTCGGCCGCGACGGTGGGGAAGCTGGTCGGCTCCGGCTCGCGTGTCGGGTTGATCGCCATGCCGTTGCTCGGCGCGAGCAGGCCCTCGCGTACGCGCGGCGCAGTGCGAGCCTCGACCGGGTCGACCTCACGCGGCGCGATGCCGCGGCTCCGTCCGCCCGCCGCGTCGCCGTCGACCCCGTTGTTGGCCTGGGCGTCGCCACGCCCGCCCTTGCCGTCGGCGCCG
>JAYUXQ010000167.1:0-2116 GCA_043752905.1 Nannocystis sp.
AGCAGGGCCAGCGCGGCGCGATGCCCAGGGCCAAGCTGCTGCCGGACGACCCCGAGGGCGACCCGCTGTTCGAGAACTGGGGCGTCGGCAAGGTCGAGGACTTCACCTGGAAGAGCCTGCTCGACAACTACGCGTGCACCGAGTGCGCCCGCTGCACGGCGTACTGCCCGGCCTTCGCGACCGAGAAGCCGCTGTCGCCGATGCACCTGATCCACGACCTCAAGGACGAGATGCACGACCGCGGCGGTCTGCTCGTCAAGCTCAGGAAGGCCGGCGGAACCCTCAACGACGAGGTCGAGCCCGGCCCCGGCGCCGACAAGGACAAGATCGCCAAGATCAAGGCGGAGCTGCAGGGCCTGCCGCCGTTGGTAGGTGGTCGCGTCAAGGACGAGACCCTGTGGGCCTGTACCACCTGCGGCGCGTGCCAGGAGGTGTGCCCGGTGTTCATCGACCACCCGCTCAAGATCTTGCAGATGCGCCAGCACATCGTCCTCAACGACGAGTCCGGCCGCACGCCGGGCGCGGTCACGAAGGTGCTCGGCAACATCAGCAGCGCCGGCAACCCGTGGCGCTTCAATCAGGACGATCGCATGAACTGGGCCGAGGGCCTCGACGTCAAGACGGTCGAGGATCAGCCCGACGCCGAGTACCTGCTGTTCATCGGCTGCGCCGGCGCGTTCGACGACAACGCCAAGAAGACCTCGCGCGCGCTGGTCAAGGTGCTCAACGCCGCCCACGTGAAGTTCGCGGTGCTCGGCAAGCGCGAGAAGTGCAGCGGCGACCCGGTCCGCCGCCTCGGCGCCGAGATGGACTACCAGACGATGGCGCAGGAGAACGTCGACATGTTCAAGGAGGCGAAGGTCACCAAGGTGATCGCCTCGTGCCCGCACTGCTTCCACACGATCAAGAACGAGTACCCGCAGTTCGGCGGCAACTTCGAGGTCATCCACCACAGCCAGCTCATCAGCCACCTGCTGACCACCGGCAAGCTCAAGGTCGAGACCCCGAGCGACAAGCAGTACACGTACCACGACAGCTGCTACATCGGCCGCTGGAACGGCGTCTACGACGCCCCGCGCGACATCCTCGACCACGTCACGAAGGGCAAGGGCAGCGTGCGGGAGCTCGATCGCAACAAGGAGCACGGCTTTTGCTGCGGCGCCGGTGGCGGTCGTATGTGGATGGAGGAGGATCCGAGCAAGCGCGTCAACATCAACCGCGCGACCGAGGTCGCGGCCTCGGGCGCCAACGTGGTCGCGGTCGCCTGCCCGTTCTGCAACACGATGCTCAGCGATGGCCTCAAGCACCTCGGCCGCGATCAGGACATCGCGGTCGTCGACCTCGCGGTGGCGATCGCGGCGAGCTTGCCCGATGTGCCGCGTGTCACGTCCGCAGAGGTGCAGGCGTGAAGGTCGAGGCGGCGATCACCGAAAAGCTCCGCGAGGCGTTCGCGCCCGCGGAGCTGCAGGTCGAGAATCAAAGCGACCAGCACGCGGGGCCGCGCGGGCGGGAGACCCATTTTAAAGTTGTGGTCGTCAGCGAGCGTTTTGATGGGCAGTCGCTCGTGCAGCGGCATCGACTGGTGAACGCGACGCTGGCCGAGGAGCTCGGCGGAGGTGTGCATGCGCTGTCGATCGAGGCGCTGACGCCCTCGCAGTGGGAGGCGCGTGGTGGGGTCGTCGCCGCTTCGCCGGCATGTCTCGGTGGGTCGAAGCGCTGAGTACAGGGCTCTCGAGGCACGAGCTCAGTACACCTCAGTACACGATGATGGATTCGACGCGACGCTCACCGAGCTTTGCCCGCCCCTCGAGGCCAGCGAGCTCGATGAGGAACAGGCAGGCCGCGACGGTGCCGCCGAGCTTCTCGATCAGGCGGGAGGCTGCGCCCGCGGTACCGCCGGTGGCGAGCAGGTCATCGACGACGAGCACGCGGTCGCCCGGGGCGACGGCGTCGACGTGCATGTGCAGGCGGTCCTGTCCGTACTCGAGCGCGTAGCTCTCGTGCACGGTGGCGGCGGGCAGCTTGCCGGGCTTGCGCACCGGGACGAAGCCGGCGCCGAGGGCATGCGCGACGGCCATGCCGAACAGGAAGCCGCGCGACTCGATGCCGCATACGC
>JAYUXQ010000168.1:0-2112 GCA_043752905.1 Nannocystis sp.
TGTGGCGACCACCGCCCCCGCCAGCGAGTCCGCGGCCACGGACGCGCCGACCACCGACGCGGGCACGACCGGCGACGCGACCACCGCCCCGACCCCCGAGCCGACCACCGACCCGACCACCGACGCGACCACCGCCGCGACCACCGACCCGACCACCGACGGCACCGGCGGCACCGGCGATACCGGCGATACCGGCGACACCGGCGGGATCGTGCCGGGGGCCTTTTGCGGCCCGATCCCGGCGTGTGACGGCGCCCCGCCGATGGTGCCCGGCCAGGGTTCGGAGGACAGCGGCTACTCGCGCGCGCGCGATATGATGTACGTCGAGGGCGACGAGCAATGGATCCTCGCCAAGTTCACCAAGTGGGGGTTCCCGGCCGACAAGGATGTCATCGGCAGCACCGTGCACGTGTTCCTCGATCGCAACTGTAGCGGCGAGTGGGTCGAGCTCGGCACCACCGTCACCACCGACGACGGCGACCACGCCGCGATCGAGGGCGTCGAGGACTCCGGCGGGCGCGTATACTTCCAGATCCCCGCCGATCAGAAGCTCGAGCTCGGCCGTCACCGCGTGCACCTCGTCGACGAGGACCAGTGGGAGACCGCCGACGCGCTGATCGACATCGTGCCCAAGGGCGCGCCGTTCTTCGTCAGCGACGTCGACGGCACCCTCACCACCTCGGAGAACGAGGAGGCCTACGACTTTTTGGCCGGCAACCTCCCGGACGCCAACCCCTTCGCCGCGCAGGCGCTCAGCATCCTCGCCGACAAGGGCTACCGGCCGATGTACATCACGGCCCGCCCGGAGTGGCTCGACCGCCGCACCCGCGAGTTCGTCAAGGTGCACAGCTTCCCGCGCGGCATCATCCACACCACGACCCTTTACGAGGGCGCCAACGGCAACTCCGCCGCGCTCTACAAGTCCGGCGAGTTCGCGCTGCTCAAGCAAAAGGGCCTCGTGCCGACCTTCGTGTTCGGCAACAAGGACAGCGACGCCCTCGCGTTCGACAACGCGGGGATCCAGCCGGTCGACCACCGCTTCTTCTTCCAGTTCACCGACGCGACCTACGGCGGGCGCAGGATCGAGAGCTACGAGGAGCTGCTGGCCGAGTTCGCGGCCCTGCCCAGCCTCTGCGACTAGCCAGGGGCCAGGTCCGAACGGGGTCCTGTCCGCGGGACTTGCCTCGCCCGCGCCCGTGCGTCACCCTGGCGACTCGCCATGCAGCCCCGCGCCCTCCTCGGCCTCGCCGCCGTCGCGCTCGGCCTCGCCGCCTACGCGACCTACGCGGCCTACCCGGCGAGGCGCGCCCCCACGGATACGCCGGTCGTCGAGCCCGCCGGGGCCGCGGTGCATCGCCCGCCGCCCGCCGCGTACGACGACCTCGACGACCGCGCCGTCGCCCATGCATTGCAGCGCGCGTTCGGTCCGCCGCCCGAGCCCGCGGTCAAGGTCCCGCAGGTCCAGGCGCGCCGCGAGGCAGAGGCCAGCTTCGAGGGCATGATGCACACGCTCGAGGAGCTGGCCGACGCCGGCGAGAAGCTCCCACGGGCCCGCCGCGACCAGCTCTACCGCGACACCAACGACGTCTTCTCCGCGCTGTCCGTCCACCTCCACCCCGACGACACCGCCGACATGCAGCTGCTGGAGGACGCCAACATCCGCATGAAGGCGATGCTCGGCGAGCTCGGCGTCCGCGTGCCGGGGCGCCTCGCGCCGGCCCAGTAGGCCCCACGTCGCGCTCGCGCTACTTCGCCGAGAGCGTCACGCTGACCGCACCGCCCCGCGCGCTGGTCTGGAAGCTCTCCGCCAGGATCACGTCGCGCATGCAGGTGACCGCTTGCTCGGGGATCTTGCGCGAGCCGGGGGCAGCGTCGATCGCGGTCGCCTTGCCGTGCCGGTCGATCTTCACCTGCAACGTGAAGGCGCCGATGATCGCCTGCTCCGCCGCGCAGCGCCGGAGCTTCGCCGTCGCCGCCTTGATGACCTCGGTGGCAGCGGTGGCGTCGAGCGGCGGCCGTGAGTCGGGCCCGGGCTGCACCAGCGGCGGCGGGTCGTCTGTCGCTTCGGGCAGGTCCGCCGCCGCCGCCGGCGCGGGCGTCGGCTTCGGCCTG
>JAYUXQ010000169.1:0-2111 GCA_043752905.1 Nannocystis sp.
TTGCCGTTGCGCCGCGTCGACGTGTACGCGATCCGGGTCCCGGCGTTGCTCCACGGGCCGAGGCTGTTCTTCGACTTGCCGTCGGTCAGCAGCGTCGACTTGCCGGTCCCGCGATCGAGGCGCCACAGCTGGGCGAACTCGTCGCCGCCGACGTCGCGCGCGAACACGAAGAACTCGCCGTCCGCGGTCTTGCGCGGCACCGGAGGCCAGCTCGCGGAGGTGACGCGGTCGCGGTAAAAGGTCAGCTGGCGCCTGTCCGCCCCGGGCCCGCGCACCTCGTGCACCTGCGGCGTGTCGGCGAAGCGCGTCGAGATCATCAGTGAGCGGTCGACCGGGTGCCAGTCGAACACGCCCGCAGACCTCGCCTCCGAGTACGCGCCGACGGTCTCGACGACCGTCCGCGGGATCGGCGGGATGCCGTCGGCGACCAGGCTGTCGGGCACCACGAGGTTGGGGT
This sequence comes from Nannocystis sp., assembly GCA_043752905.1. Taxonomy (GTDB): domain Bacteria; phylum Myxococcota_A; class Polyangia; order Nannocystales; family Nannocystaceae; genus Nannocystis. The sequence goes on from JAYUXQ010000169.1 coordinate 458, forward strand.
CGTCGCGCTCGGGCGTGATCACGGGCGGCAACGGCTCGTGATCCGGCGCCCGCTGAACGACCGCGGGCGGCGGTGGCTCACGCACGGCAGCCGGCGGGGCAGGCCGCGGATCGCAGCCGAGGACGGACACAACGACGAACAGCGAGCGGCGCATGGCCGTCCTTTTACCGCAAAAAGTCCTGGCCTGCGGGCGCCGGTCTCACGGGCAGAAGTCCTGTTCCGGGACCGCGTCGACGACCTCGCCGAGCTGCACCCGGGCCGCCTCGAACCCGATCCCGATCGAGACGGCGTCGCACTCCTTCGTGGGATCTTGCGTGGCGTCGAGCAGGATGTCCGCGGCCTGTTCGACCTGGGTGAGGATCGACTCCAGGGTCACGGAGCCGCACAAATTGGGGTCGTAGGAGCCGGCCAGCTCGGCGAACTCCTCGCGCAGGTCGGTCACGGACACGACCCCGGCGAGCGTACCCCGGGGCGCTGTCTGATGCGCCGCGTCGAGGTCCATCGTGACGACCGCCTGACTGATCCGCAGGTCGAGGGTGCCGATCCGCAGCTTCAAGATCGCGTCGCCGGACGCACGACCGACCCAGGTGTCGGCCGTGACATGACCGGAAAGCTCGAGCCTGGGCGTGAGGATGTCGGGCGGATCGGCGAGGCTCGCGGCGTCGACTGGCCACATGTCGGTGCCGTCGAACTTCGGCGCGCTGCCGAGGGCGCCGCCGACATAGTGACGCGTGAGGATCGGGTTGTAATCGGCGCCGGCGCCGAGCTGCTGCAGATCGAAGATCAACGTGTACGCGCCCGCCGCGACCGCCTCGTTCTGCTTGCTGCCGAGGTCGGCGGACACCCCGAGCAGGAGCGTCAGGATGTGCTTGCCGAAGCCGTTGTCGATGCCATCGTCACCGTCGCCGTGGACCTCGCCCGGGTCGGCGCCCTTGCGTGGGACGCACAGACCCGCGCCCGTGTCGGAGATCTTGCCGTCGAGGTCGTAGCCGTACTGCCGCCAGCCGTTCTCCTTGTCGGGCATGCCGTCGCGGTCGGTGTCGCCGAGATAAAATCGCGAGACCGCCAGCGCGACGCTGCCCTCGCCGTCGGGCGCCATCATCGGCCCCGGCCCGGGCGGCTGCGCCCCACCCTCGCCTCCCGTGGTCTCCCCGGCCCCGGTGTCGGCACCGGTGGTCGGCACCTCGGTCGCGCCACCCGTGCCCGATGCATCGGACGTGTCATCACCCGTGGTGGTCGTGGTGGTCGTGGTGTTCGTGGTGGTCGTGGTGGTGCCGGTGTCCTCGGTGGCGGTGCCCGTGGTCTCCATGTCTCCGGGGGACCCGCACGCGAGCGCGAGCACGGCGAACAGGCCCGACGAAACGACACACTGCACGGCCCGATCTTTCATCATCGACACTCCCAGGGGTAGGAGGCCGTTGTAGCACGCGCCCGGCGGCGCGATGGGTTCTACACGCCGCCGGGCGGGCGGTCGTCGGGCCGCAACAGTGCGGCGGCGACCAGCGAGCCCAGCAACATCAGCGCCCCCGCGGGCACGACGAGCACCGGCAGACCGGGGTCGGTGGGGCCGTGCAAGAGACCGCCCGCGACGAAGCCACCACCGACCAGCAGCGCGCCGGTCCAGGCCGCGCCGCGGATCGTGCCGGCCCAGGCC
>JAYUXQ010000170.1:0-2111 GCA_043752905.1 Nannocystis sp.
TTTAGCATGTCGATGAAGAACCTCGAGAAGCAGTTCATCCACTTCACCGCCCCCGGTGATGTCGCCGGCATGAAGATCCTGATGGAGGACCGGGACACGATCTACATGTACAGCCCGGAGTTCCAGAAGGTCCGCCGCGTCGCGGCTCACCTGCAGAACCAGGGCTTCCTCGGCAGCGAGTTCACCCCCGAGGACATGGTGATGGCCAGGCTCTCGCCGAGCTTCGACGCCACGGTCGTCGGCAAGCAGGGCACCGAGACCCAGCTGGACCTCAAGCCCAAGGCCGGCTCCTCGATCTCCTTCTCCAAGCTCGAGGTCTTCATCGACTCCACCGTCAACGGTGTGACCCGGATCAAGTATTACGACGGCTCGGGCAACCACGTGCGCACCCAGACCCGCGAGGAGTGGCGGCCCTTCGAGGACATCAAGATCCCGACCCAGATCCGGATGAAGAACCTCAAGACCGGCGACGAGACGGTCATCAAGCTGTCCGAGATCGACGTGAAGACCGCCATCGGCGACGATCTGTTCTCGCGTCGGACGCTGATGCGCGGGTAGACTGTCAGGCGTGGTCTGGACCTGCACTGCACTCCTCGCCCCGCTCGCACTGTGGGCCCCCGCGCCCACACAACGTGATTACGTCGGCCCGGGGATCGTCCAGGCGAGCCCGCCGCCGAGCAGCACACCACCAGCCGAAGCACCCGCGCCCACGCAGCCGGGTCCTTCGGCTCCTGGCGTTTCAACACCAAGCGGCCAGACCCCCGCGAGGCCGCCCCCGCCGAACCGACCCGCCGACCTCTCGATGGATGACGTGTTCGGCGGCCCGGTCGAGGGTCCCGCCGAATTGCCGGTGGGCCCGAACCCGACCGGCAGCGAGGTGAACGCGGGCGTCGGTGCCGACAAGAAGCCGGGCGAGCTCGGCATGGACGACGTGTTCGGCACGTCGACGCCCCCGGCATCCCCCCCGGGAGGCGACCCGGCCAAACCCACGCGCGCAGCGGCGACGCCGACGATCTCGCCGTACAAGGGCCTCATCGATCCCGCGAACCCCGGCGCCGACAAGGGCGGCGGGGCCCCGACCTCGAGCTACGGCGACAAGCTCAAGACCCGCTTTCGCCTCGTCAGCAGCGTGTACGGGGACGTCGACCGCGCCAACCCGCGGCGCCTCAGCCGTAACGAGAACCGCCTCGAGCTGTACGTCGCGTACACGCCCAACAAGCACGTGCAGGTGGTCGCCGACGCCGAGCCGGTGCTGATGGGCGTGTCGCAGGCGCGCGAGCTCGACGACCTCGCGTCGCAGGTCTACATCCAGCGCTTCCACATGGAGAGCGACGCGGCCTACGTCGCCCTCACGGACCTCGCGCCGGGCCTCGACATCAAGATCGGGCGCCAGATCGTCGTGTGGGGCACGGCGGACAAGTTCAACCCGACCAACAACATCAACGCCGACGACGTCGAGGACCGCCCGCTGTTCACCGAGCCGATCGCCAACCAGATGGCCGTCGTCGACTACGCGCCGCTCGGCGACCGCCTGTATCTGCAGGGCGTCTACGTGCCGATGTTCTTCCCGGCCCTGCTGCCGCCCTCGGCCGCGTACGGCCTCAAGGACCCGTTCGCCGAGGTGCCGTTTAGTAACCAGGTCGAAAAGGACAAGATCAACTATTTGCAGGAGACCTTCCTGCCGGCCAACCCCAAGTTCACGCCGAACGTGTTCGGCCACGTGGTCCCGCCGGAGAACGCCTTTAAAAATGGTCAGGCGGCGTTCAAGCTCGGCTCGCGGCTCGGCGAGGTCGACCTCTCGGCCTCCTATTATTACGGCCGCCATGACTTCCCGATCCCCAAGGTCTCGCACACGACGATGACCGCGCCGCTCAACGGCGCCGAGCCGGCGGACGGCTACTACTTTCGTTCCGACGTCGACCTCATCTACCCCAAGATGCAGGTGATCGGCCTCGACTTCGCCACGCAGCTGCCGTTCCTCGGCAACATGGGCCTGTGGGGCGAGGGCGCGCTCATCATCCCCAAGCAGCACATCTTCTCGATCGACCTGCCCGTGCCCGGCGGCATCGACGTCACGCCCAATGACGGCGTGATGACCAAGGAGACGGTCA
>JAYUXQ010000171.1:0-2110 GCA_043752905.1 Nannocystis sp.
GACGCTGCCACGGCCCTCAACGCCGAGTCGGGCCTGATCCCGATCCAGGTCGTGGAGGGCGTCACCACGGCCGCCGTCGTCCCGACCGGCGGCCTGATCTCCGGGCAGATCGCCATCATCGACCTCGTGCACGGCGACCATCGGGGCATCGCCGCCCAGCCGCGCGCGGCCGTGGCCGCCCACCTCGGACATGCCCACGCCGGCTCGCGCGCGGCCAGCCTCGCCAAGCTGCGCGAGGTCCTCGGCGACGCCAGGTCCTTCCCCGCGCGCCGGCAGGCGTACGACCGCGCCCAGTCGCGCGAACTGTCCGCGCACCCCCTCGACCTCGAGGCGCTGCAACCACTGTTCCGCCGGCAGGCGGTCCTCACCGTCACGGCGCATCGCGTCTCCGACATCCTGGCGGCCCTCGACCTCGCCCGCGACTTCGACCTGCGCCTGGCGATCGTCGGCGGGGCCGATGCGTGGAAGGTCGCCGACGAGCTCGCGCGGGCCAGGGTCCCGGTCATCGTCGACCCGACTCTCAACCTCCCCGGCGGCTTCGACAGCATGGGTGCCCGCCTCGACAACGCCGCCCTGCTGCACCGCGCCGGCGTGCCCGTGGTCCTGTCGGCGCCCGGCGGCACCCACAACCTGCGCAGCCTGACGCAGGGCGCCGGCATCGCCGTCGCCAACGGTCTCCCCTGGGAGGCCGCCCTCACGGCGATCACCCTCGGACCCGCGCGCGCCTACGGCGTCGACAAGACCCACGGCAGCGTCGCTGTCGGCAAGGTCGCCAACCTCGTCGTCTGGAGCGGCGACCCCTTCGAGTTCTCGAGCGCCCCGGTGCAGGTCTATGTGCGCGGCGCGCTGGTCCGCGGCACCACCCGGCAGACCCTCCTGCGCGACCGCTACCGCGACCTCGAACAATTTAAACGCGAGAACAAATAAATTCTCGGTCTACATCGTTCGCCTGCCTCGTGACGCCCGCGACCGGCCCGGGGTATAGATCGATCGCGTATGCCGAGTCACCGCCCCAGCACCTCCCAGCTCGAGCACGGACCGATCTTCTCGTGGTACCGGGACCATAACGGCTTCATCTTCACCTCGGGACATGCCGCGGTCGACGTCGAGACCCACAGCATCACGCTCGGTGACCTCGCCAGCGAGACGACCGCGACGCTGACCAACCTGCGACGCACGCTCGAGAAGGCCGGCTCCGGCCTCGACCGCGTGATCAAGGTGACCGCGTACATCACTGACATGAGCCAGTTCGCCACCTTCAATTCGGTGTACGCTAAGTTCTTCCCGCCGGGCTCCACCGTCCCGGCACGCACCTGCGTCGAGGTCTCGCGCCTGCCCTTCAACTTCAAGGTCGAGATCGAGGCCGTCGCGCATATCTGAGGCGGCCGGCCCTGCATGCCGTGAGGCTCGTCTGCGATGCCTTCTCTCTGGCCGACGCCGAGACGCGACCGAGCTCGCCGCTCCGCACCACGCGGCTGCGGGAGGGCCTCCAGCGGATCGCCCCGCGAGCCGTGTTCGTCCCGCCCTTTTATGGGGTCACCCGCCTCGAGGAGTATCGGACGCTCCCGGTCGTCGATCGCATCGTGCGCAACCTCGTGGCGCGCCTCGATGGCGCCGCGCGCCTGCGCCTCAATGCCTTGCTCGGTCGCACTGTCGGCGCGAGTGTCGAGCGCCGAACATCCCAGGCAGACGCCGAGGGCTCCTCGGAGCTCGTCGTCACCTATCGTGACATCAACGGGGAGCTCGAGCTGTCCTCCGCGGGCGCCGGGCTCATCAGCCTGATCGCGCTGTACGCCGCAATGGAACGTGTACGCGGCGAACGGCAAACCGCGGGCGATAGGGCGATCATGTTCCTGCTCGACGAACCGAGGCCCATCTGAGTCGCCGACCTGCTCCGTGATATGTACAGCGTCCACGTCGAGCGCCGTGGCCGCCATCTGAAGCGCAGCGTCGCGCTGACGCGCGCATTCCGATCTCCATGATGTGCAACAGTGAGGCTCTACTCGCCAAACCGACACCCACGTCCCCCCCCTGGAGGTTGTTCATGCGCCCCGATGTCCTCGTCCCGATCCTCGCCTCGCTCACATCTTGCCTGCTCGCGTGCGACCCC